>JAGQRL010000030.1 GCA_020425485.1 Rhodospirillaceae bacterium | reverse complement strand
GTTCGGCGGCATCGAAGATCGCCGCCGCACCGGCCGGATCGCCGAGATCCGCCTCTACTGCGATGGCGCGGCCGCCGCCGGCCGTGATCTCCGCCACCACGGCGGCCGCCGCCGCGCCGTCGCGCGCGTAGTTCACCGCCACGGCGATGCCGTCCGCTGCCAGGCGCCGGGCGATTTCCGCGCCGATGCCTTTGGTACCGCCGGTGACGATGGCGGCTCTGCTGTGGCTATCCATGTCCGATCTCCTGCTGCGTTTGCGGTGAGATGGACGCTGGAGTCGTTCCGGATAATCTGTCAGGATCGGCCAATAGAATTCGGAAAACACGAATAGACCCATGGATCGCCTGGACAGCATGCGCCTGCTGGTGCGCGTCATCGACCGCCGCAGCTTCGCCGCCGCCGCGGCCGACCTCGGCGTGCCGCGATCGACGGCGACGGAGGTGATCCGCCGGCTGGAAACCCGCCTCGGCGCCCGCCTGCTGGACCGCACCACCCGCCACGTCGCCCCCACGCCGGACGGGGAAGCGTATTACCGGCGCTGCCTCGCCATCCTGGCGGAGGTGGAGGAGGCCGAAGGGGCGCTGCGCGGGGCGGAGCCCGCCGGCCTGCTGCGCATCGATGCCCATGGCACGCTGACCCGCAGCTTCCTGCTGCCGCACCTGCCGGCGTTCCTCGCCCGCTACCCGCAGATCGCGTTGCAGATCGGCCAGGGCGACCGGCTGGTGGACCTGGTGCGCGAGGGCGTGGACTGCGTGATCCGTGCCGGTGAGCCCGGCGACACCAGCATGATCCGCCGGCCCCTCGGCACGATCCGCGAGGCGACGGTGGCAAGCCCCGCCTATCTGGCGCGCCACGGCGTGCCGGCGACGCCGGACGATCTGGCGGGGCACGAGATGGTTGGCTTCGTGTCCTCGCGCACCGGAGCAGTGATGCCGCTGGAATTCACCGATGCCAACGGCGTGCGCGAAATCACCCTGGCCAGCCGGGTGACGGTGAACGAGGCAGAGACCCTGGTCGGGCTGGCGCGGCTGGGCTTCGGGCTGATCCAGGCGCCGCGCTACCGCTTTGCCGATGATTTCGCCCGCAGCGCCCTGGTGGAGGTGCTGGCCGACCACCCGCCGACGCCGACGCCGCTGGCCGCCTACTGGCCGCAGAACCGCCAGCTCGCCGCCCGCGTGCGCGTGTTCGTCGACTGGGTGGCGAGGATCTTTGCAGCGGCGGAGGTGTAGCGGCGTCACCGCCCGGGCCAGGTCCGGCTTCCGCGAGGCCATCGCAGTGGGCGCCGCCGCGCGCCAGCGCATCCACGCGGCCTACGGTGCTATCGGCTCTAAGGACGAGCTTGAAGCCCTCCTGGCTCCGCGAACGGGCTCCAGGCCATCTCACTATCGGCAAGGAGGCGAAGCTGACGGCTGTGCTCAGTCGCTGTCCTCGTTGGCGTGGGGGCCGGGGGCCAGCCGGTAGCGCTGCCGGTAGCGGTGCGGCGTGACCCCCACCGTGCTTTTGAACAGCCGCCGGAACGAGCCTGCGTCTTCGTATCCTACCTGTTCGGCGATCGCATCGATGGCGTCGTCGGTGGTTTCCAGCATCTGCTTGGCTTCTTCCACCCGGAGCGATTGCACATAGGCGATCGGCGTGTAGCCCGTCGCCAGTGTGAACCGGCGCTTGAAGGTCCGCTCGGCAAGGCCGGAGCGCCGGGACATCTCGGCGACGGGGTTGGCGATGGCATAGTGCTCGGCAATCCAGCCCTGGCATGCGCCGATCGACGCATCGTCGTGCTGCCTGGGGCGCGCCATCGCAGCGAAGGGGAGCTGGCCTTCGCTGTGGTCGCCGAACAGGAAGATCTTGGCGATCCGCCGCGCCTCGTCGCTGCCGCAGAAGCGGGCGATCAGGTACAGCGACAGATCCGTCCAGGATGCCGATCCGCCGCTGGTGACGATGTCATGCTCGGGGCCGGAGGGGGCCAGTACCCGCTGCGGCTGCAGTTTGACGCTGGGGTAGCGCTGCGCGAACTGCAGGCGCGCGCTCCAGTGCGTCGTGGCTTCCCGGCCATCGAGGAAACCGGCCTCCGCCAGCAGCAGCGAGCCGGTGCACACCGAGCAGACGATGGCTCCGGCTTCGTATTGCGTGCGCAGCCAGGCGATTTCCCGCGGCCACAGCTCCGCCAGGTTTGCATCGGGCGGCAGCGCCAGATCCGACACGATGATCACATCCGACCGCACCTGGTCGCCGAATGCCGTATCGGCGACGATCGTCGCCCCCATGGCCGTGCGCATCGGGCCGGCCGTCTGGGCGACGATCCGCGGCACCATCCTGCGGCTTTGGGTGCGCTCGCCGGTCAGCGTCTCCCACATCGTGCCGACGCAGGCGAACACCTCGTGCAGCCCATAGACCACTGCGGCGGAGGCTTCGGGCACGGCGAGCAGGGCGACTTCCAATCTTCGGGGATCGCTCGATACCGGCATCGGCACCGATTGGCACAAATGGCCCGTTTTTGTCAATTCCGCGCCTAACGGTGGAAGCCGAAGCGCCCGCATAACCCCGGCAGCGCGCCGCCCGCCGCAAGGCTGCGCCGAGGGCAAGATGACATCCTGCCGACCGGGCCGGATGCCGGAATCTCGTTCTCCTCGAAGACGTCGAAGCTGGGCCGACGGCAGCTGACCGAAGCGGTCCCGGCCAGGCTTCAGGCAATGGAGCAGGCATGTTTGAGACAACACGCAGAACGGTGCTGGGCGCGTCGATGCTCGGCGCGGGCACCGTTCTCAGCACCATCGGTTGCCAGGCCTCGGCCGCGACCCTCACCCGGAAGGGCAACATCATGCTGGACAGGGTTCCCAATCTGCCGCGCGGCTTGACCGAAGCCGCGCAGTTTCCGTTGATCGAAGCGATCCAGGGCCGCCGCTCGCGCCGCTTCGCCAAGGGGGCGTCGATCCCCGACGGGCCGCTGGCCTACACCTCCGCACACCGGCCGGCACCGCTGAGCGACCTGGAACAGATGCTGTTGCTGACCACCGTGGCCGGTAACACCGGCTGGTCGAACCTGATCCCCTACAACCGGTCCTATCTGCCCAATCTGCCCAACTATGCCGCGGCCGCAGGTGGCCGGACCTTTCCTTCCGCCGCCGGCTTTCACACCAGCGAGATCTTCTTCACCGACGACAGCGGCACCTACTTCTTCCCGACGCGGGATATGGGTGCGGTGATCGAGCCCGGCGCCGATACCGATCTGCACGCCTATCTGGGTGCCCACAGGGCGCGGATCGTCCGCCTGGCGGAGGGTCGGCTGAACACGCCGCGGGTGCCGCAGCATATGGAGATGCACAACGAATGGTGTGCCAACGTGCCCGGCAGCACGCTGATCATCCCGGTCGCCGATCTCGCCCAGCACGTCCTTCTGGCGCTCTGCTACCTGGTGCAGAACGGGGCCTGCCTGTTCGACGACGTGTCGGGCCAGCCCATCGAGGGCATGGACCGCTTCCGCTCCATCGTCGATATCGAGAACCCGTTTCCGCTGTCCTTCATCGAACAGCTCAGCTTGACCGAGGTGACCGTCGAGACCTCCACATCCTGCTACGCTGGGGCGCTGATGCTCCAGGCCATGGGGCTCGGGGGATGGATGTATGACGGCATCAACCCGTTCAGCGTCCTCGGCGCCAGCGGTGACCCCGAGGTGCCCGGCCTGGGCTTCCGCTTCGACATGCCAGACGGGGCCGTTCTGCCGCATGTGACGGGGCGCGACGGCGTGTTCGTGGGGCACTGCCCGCCGCATTTTGCCGATATGCGCGCCGCGGTGGACTCCGTGGTCGCGCGCAAGTTCGGCACCGGCGGCCCCTTCAATGCGGCCACCGGCGGGCCGTACCGGCAGACCGAAACCATCAGAAGCAGTGCGGCCCCGTTCGGCGAGGAGGCGATTGCCTGCGTCGCCACGATGGCCCAGCACATCTTCGACACCTTCGGCCGCTTCCCGGCGACGGTGCCGGCCATCTTCACCTTGATGTATCTGCAGGCGCACCAGCTCGACACCGGGTTCTACGACACCCACTTCGCGCCGGGTTCCTATCTCCGCACCCATGCGGAGCATGACGCCAACTGGCGGTGACCGACCGTCGGGTCGCCGCGCGGCCCGCGCGGATGGGCGGGGCAGCGCCAGGCGGGGAGGACCGGGCCGTGCGCCCTACTCCCCCGCACTGCCCTCCCACCACGTTTCCAGCACGGTGCCATACAGGGGATCGGCGCCTTCCACGCGGCGCAGGTCGCCCCAATAGGCGATGTAGTCTTCGTCCAGGTAGAACAGCGGGATCACCACGAACTCCCACATGATCACCCGGTCGAGCGCCGACGCCGCGGCGGCCAGCTCCTCGGGCTCCTCGGCATTCTCCAGCGTGTCGATCAGCGCATCGACGGCGGGCAGCGCCAGCCCGGTCAGGTTGCGCGAGCCTTCGATGCCGGCCGAGTGGCTGCCCCAGTAAAGGTCCTGTTCGGCCCCCGGCGACAGGGTGACGTTCCAGCGGTCGATGGTCATGTCGAAGTCGAACGCGGTCAGCCGGTTGACGTAGGCCACGTTGTCCGCCTGGCGGATGGTCAGTTCGATGCCGATGCGCCTAAGGCTGTCGGCATAGGCCAGGGCCATCGGTTCGTCGCGGTTGCTGGCGAGCAGCAGCTCGAAGGCGAAGGGCCGGCCGTCCGGCCGCAGCATGCGCCCGTCCGCCACCGTGAACCCGGCCTCCACCAGCAGGTCGCGGGCGTGGCGCAGATTGGCGCGCAAGCCGCCGCCTGCGGTGGAGGGTGGTTCGTAGGCGGGGCCGAACACGCGGTCGGGCACCAGCCCGCGCCAGGGCGCCAGCAGCGCCAGCTCCGCATCCGACGGCGACCCCTCGGGCGCCAGCGGCGAGTTGGTGAACATGCCGGTGATGCGCTGGTACTGGCCGAGCAGCAGGTTGCTGCCGATCCACTCGCTGTCCAGCGCATAGGCCAAAGCCTCGCGCACGCGGATGTCGTCGAAGGGCGGCCGGCGGGTGTTCATGGCCAGCCCGCGCAGGCCCGAGGGGCGGCGGTGCGGTTCTTCCAGCAGGGTCACGCGGCCATCGTCCACCGCCGGGAAGCTGTAGAGGCTGGCCCAGCGAACGCCGTCCCATTCCCGGCGCAGGCTCTGTGCCCCGGTGCGAAACGCCTCCATCGCCACGCCTTCGTCGAGGAAGTAGTCGTAGACGATCCGGTCGAAGTTGAAGTGGCCGCGGAACACCGGCAGGTCGTCGCCCCACCAGTCCTCCACCCGCTGGAAGGTGATGCGCCGGCCCGGCTCCACCTCGGCGATGCGGTAGGGGCCGCTGCCGAGCGGCACCTCCAAGGTGGGGTCGCCGAAGGGATGTTCGGTGAACCAGGCCTGGCTGAGGATGGGCATGAGGCCGAGGATCATCGGGGTTTCCCGGTCGGCCTCGGAGGTCAGGTGGAAGCGGATGCCGTGCTCGCCCACCGGCTCCATGCGGTCGATGCGGGCATAGTTGCGCCGGAAGCCGGGCAGACCGTCCTCGCGCAGCGTCTCCACCGTGAAGATCACGTCGTCCACCGTGATCGGGCTGCCGTCGTGGAAGCGCGCGGCGGGGTTGAGATAGAAGGTCACGGTGCGGCGGTCGGCCGCCAGCTCCACCCGCTCGGCGACATAGCCGTAGAGGCTGAACGGCTCGTCCCAGGTGCGCGCCATCAGGCTGGCGAAGTGGTAGCCGCGCACGCCTTCCGCAGTGCGCCCGAACACCACGAAGGGGTTGAGGCTGTCGAACGAGCCGATGGCGGCCAGTTCCAGGGTGCCGCCGCGCGGCGCATCGGGGTTGGCGTAGTCCAGATGGGTGAAGCCTTCGGGGTAGCGCGGCTGGCCGTACATCACCATGGCGTGGGTGGGTGCGGCACCGTCGCCGGTCGCCGTCTGGGCCACCGCCGCAGGGGCGGCCGCCAGCGCCAGCAGGACCATCGCCGCTGCCAGGACGGCGGCCAGAATCTCCCGCGCGCGGCCATCGCCACCGCGGCACAATCCAGGGTAGGCCGACCGGGGGGCGGGCCGCCGCCGCTTCGCCGAAAACGCATTCAGCCATCGCATACGGCCATGCCTCCCATCCCTGCGTCCGATGGCCCCCGGGGCACCGGCCCCTTGGCCGGGGCCAACAGGGCTTCTAGTCTGCGGCCATGTCAAGGCGAGGAGACGGCTGGCAATGGACATCAACCTGATCCCCGTGGGTGAAGCCCCGCCCTGGGATGTCAACGTCATCATCGAGAACCCGCTCGGCGGTTCTCCGGTGAAGTACGAGATCGACAAGACCTCGCGGGCCATCTTTGTCGACCGCTTCCTCCACACCGCCATGTTCTACCCCGGCAACTATGGCTTCATCCCGCACACGCTGGCGGGCGACGGCGATCCGATGGATGTGCTGGTGGTCGGCCAGGTGCCGGTGATCGCCGGTGCCGTGCTGCGCTCGCGCCCCGTCGGCATGATGCGCATGGAGGACGAGGCCGGCGAGGACGAGAAGATCCTGGCCGTGCCGGTGGACAAGCTCCACCCCTATTTCTCCAGCGTCACCAACTACGAGCAGCTTCCCGAGACCCTGCTGGAGCAGATCGCCCACTTCTTCAGCCACTACAAGGATCTGGAGAAGGAGAAGTGGGTGAAGGTGCAGGGCTGGGAGGACGCCGACGCGGCGGCCAAGGCGATCACCAAGTCGATCGACCGGGGGCGCAAGGCGGCCGGGCGGTGAGCCTGCCGCGGCTCGTCCGCGCTTTCTGATCCCATGCCATGATCGGGGACACCACGACGCTGGCCCTGGCGCTCGGTGCCATGGCGCTGGCGGGGCTGGTGCGCGGCTTTTCCGGCTTCGGCGCCGCGATGATCCTGGTGCCCTCGCTCAGCGTGCTGTTCGCGCCGGTGGTGGCCGTGCCGGTGATGTCGCTCACCGATTCGGTGTGCACCCTGCCCATCGTCATCGACTCCTTCCGCCGCTGCGACTGGCGCCAGGTGCTGCCGCTGGCGCTGAGCAGTGCGGTGACGCTGCCGATCGGCGTGCAGGTGCTGGTGCGCCTGGATGCTGCGGTGCTCACGGTCGCCATCGGCATCCTGGTGTTGGCGATCACCGCGCTGATGGCGGCGGGCTGGCGCTACCGCGGCCATGTCGGCCTGGCGACGACGCTGGCCACCGGTGCGGTGGCCGGGTTCCTCGGCGGCGCCATCGGCATTGCCGGGCCGCCGGTGATCCTGTTCTGGCTGGCCGGCCAGGCCGATGCGGTGCGGGTGCGCGCCAACCTCTTTGCCTATTTCGGTTGCAGTTCAGTAACCAGCCTTTCCACCCTTGCGTTCACCGGTTTGTTTACCGGCGATGTGCTGTGGCTGACGCTGCTGCTGGCCCCCGCCTTCGCCGTCGCACTGCTGGTCGGAGGGCGCCTGTTCGGGCGCGCCGGGGAGCGGGTGTTTCGCTTCGTCGCGCTTGGAATCGTTGGCCTGATCGGGCTTGGAGCGGTAGTCTCGGGGCTGGCTTAGCGGCCGGGGATGCCGCGTGCGCAGCGACCGGCATGCCCGCACCGAAGGGCGGGGCAGCGTTTGCGGGCTGTTAATGTTTGCGGTTTAGTATATATTGCAACGCAGCATAGAGTGCCGGCGGTCACCGGTTTTTGGCCGGCCCCGGCCCTGGTGATCCGGCCAACCGTTACCCCGCCCTCCGCCGGATCGGCTCCGCGGAACGAAGGACATGGGCCATGAGCATCCGCAACCTCGACTATCTGTTCAAACCGAAGTCGATCGCCGTGATCGGCGCATCCAAGCGGGCCAAGTCGGTGGGTGCCGTGCTCTCCCACAACCTGCTCAATGCCGGGTTCGACGGCCCGGTGATGCCGGTGAACCCGCGCGAGACCTCCATTGAGTCCACTCTGGCCTACAGCTCGGTGGCCGACCTGCCGATGGCGCCGGACCTGGCGGTGATCTGCACCCCGCCGGCCACCGTGCCCGGCCTGATCCAGGACCTGACCGAGCGGGGCACCCGTGCCGCCGTGGTCGTCACCGCCGGCTTCGGCGAGGGCGGCAGCGAGGAAGGCAAGCGCCTGATGCAGCAGACGCTGGATGCGGCGCGGCCGACGCTGACGCGCATCGTCGGCCCCAACTGCCTGGGCATCATGGTGCCGCACCTGGGCGTCAACGCCAGCTTCAGCCACATCAACCCGCTGCCCGGCAACCTGGCCTTCGTCACCCAGTCCGGGGCCGTGGCCACCGCCGTGATCGACTGGGCGACCAACCGCGACATCGGCTTCAGCCACGTCGTCTCGCTGGGCGACATGGGCGACGTCGATTTCGGCGACCTGCTGGACTACCTGGTGCTGGACCCCAACACCCGCGGCATCCTGATGTATATCGAGTCGGTCACCGACGCGCGGAAGTTCATGTCCGCCGGCCGGGCGGCCGCCCGCGCCAAGCCGGTGATCGTCATCAAGTCCGGCCGCAACGAGGCGGCGGCCAAGGCGGCGGCCTCGCACACCGGGGCGCTTGCGGGCTCCGACGAGGTGTACGACGCCGCCTTCCGGCGCGCCGGCATGCTGCGCGTGTACGACCTGGACGAGCTGTTCGATGCGGTGGAAACCCTGGCCATGGGCCTGAAGCTGCAGGGCGACCGCCTGGCCATCGTCACCAACGGCGGCGGCATCGGCGTGCTGGCCACCGAATCGCTGGTGGATTCCGGCGGCAACGTTGCCGAAATCGCGCCGGAGACCACCGAGAAGCTGAACACCGTGCTGCCGCCCA
>JAGQRL010000029.1:48215-53472 GCA_020425485.1 Rhodospirillaceae bacterium | reverse complement strand
CTGCCCGACCTCGTGAAGGTCCGACCCGATGATCCTGTGCTGCGGCGAAGCGTTGATCGACATGATCCCGGCCCCGACCACCACCGGTCGGCAGGGATACGTTCCCTATTGCGGTGGTGCTGTTTTCAACACGGCCATTGCGCTCGGCCGGCTGGGCATCCCTGCGGGCCTGTTGACGGGGCTGTCGCGCGATCTGTTCGGCCAGCAACTGGCAGCCGAGCTGCGCGCCAGCGGCGTCGATACGGCCAGCGTGGTGACGTCGGACCGGCCGACCACCCTTGCCTTCGTCAATGTCCAGGACGGTCAGGCCACCTACACCTTCTACGATGAGAACTCCGCGGGACGGATGCTGCAGGCGGACGATCTGCCGGCGGTGCCCGGCGGCGTCAGCGCGCTTTACATGGGCGGCATCAGCCTGGCGTGGGAGCCGGCGGCGGACGCCTATGCAGCGCTGCTGGAGCGCGAGGGGCACGGCCGTGTGGTCATGCTGGATCCCAACATCCGCCACCGGTTCATCAAGGATGTCGGCCGCTACCGCGCGCGTTTGGACCGCATGATCGGCCAGGCGGACATCGTCAAGGTGTCCGACGAAGACCTGGACTGGATCATTCCGGGCGCCGCGTCACCGGCCGAGAAGGCCGAACAGGTGAGGCAGCTTGGCCCGGCGATCGTCATCGTCACCTACGGCAGCCAGGGCTCGAAAGCCTATCTGCGGGACGGAACCATGGCCGTGGCGAAGGCCGAGACCGTGCAGGTGGTCGACACCGTGGGCGCCGGCGACACCTTCAATGCCGGCGTTCTGGCCAAGCTCCACCAGCTCGGCGCCCTGGCCAAGGATGCGCTCACTGGCCTGTCCGCCCCATCCCTGGAACAGGCCCTGGCGTTCGGCGCGCGCGTGGCCGCCGTCACGGTCTCCCGCGCCGGCGCCAATCCCCCCTGGGCCCACGAGGTGTAGGGGCCGGCCCGCACCCCAGCCAGTTACCCGATAATTTTCAATGGCTTGCGCGCCCGGCCGCCCCTCCCACGGCCGCGCAAAGGCATCGCTGGGTCGGGCCAGCACCTCCCGGGCCATGGGGAATCGACCCCATATGAGCGTTCCCGGTCCCTCCGTACCGTCCTAGGCATCGAACCGCTGCGTGGTGTGGCGGTCGGAGCCGAAAGGACAAGACGATGAAGCTCAACACCCTGAAGACCGGATTTGCCGCTCTCGCCACCGTCGTCGCGCTGAGCGCCTGCGTGCCCAACGGGAACGGCGGGTTCACCGGGTTCAACCCCAACCTGTTCGCGCCGCAGAACGCACCCGCCGCGCCGACGCTGCCGACCTTCGCCATCACCACCCACACCGGCAGCACCGAGACGGTGAACACCACCTTCTCCGCCGGCACCGCGGCGAACCCCGGTGCGGTGCGGGTGTGCCTGAACAACCAGCGTCCCGGCCACCGCTCGATCAACCTGAACCTGGGCGGCGTGAACGCGATGACCGGCAACGGCCGCAACACGCAGTCCTGCGTCAGCGTCGGCTCCAACCAGACGGTCAACCTGACCGCCGAAGCCGGCAATCGGCCTGCCCACATCTCGCCCTCGACGCTCAACCTCTCGCAGTACGACGGCGGGTTGCTCACCCTGGTCTGGAACTGACCCATGGACGGCTCGACGGCCCGGCCCCCCTCTGCCCACTGCCGGGTCGTCGCGACGCCAAGATCCCTTGGCCACGCCTGCTCCCATCCCCAGCCGGCCGCCCACCCCAGTGCAGGGCAACGGGCAGCCGGGTGGGGGTGAGGGCCGGAAGCGAATGAACAGCGGTGCAGAGCGATCTAGACTGGCGATCGGACAATTTGCCCAGGCACGCCCCACCCGCACCGATCGCGGGGACGCACAGGGAAGGTGGATGGTGACGCGAACCGCGACCCGCAGCCTGCTAAAGCTCCCGCGCCGGGTCGATCAGCCCTTCCTTGATCGCCCGCGCCAGCAATTGCGGGACGGAGTTCACCTGCAGCTTCTGCATCAGGCTGGTGCGGTATTTGTCGACCGTCTTGGGACTGATGGAGAGCGCGCGGGCGATCTCCTTGGTCGAGCGGCCGGCGATGATCATGTTCAGCGTCTGGCGTTCGCGGTCGGTCAGCTCGGTCCGCGCCGGCTGGTCGTGCAGCCGGTCGACGAACACAGGCGAAATGTAGCGCCCGCCGCTGATGATCAGCGGCAGCTTCTGGAACAGCTCGGAGATGTCGGCCGACTTGGAACACAGGCCGTCCACCCCGGCGTCGATCAGGTCGCCGATCAGCCCGGCGGCACTCATGCCGGTGAGCACGACCACCTTGGTTTTCGGGCTCCAGCGCTTGATTTCCAGCAGCACCTCCACGCCGCCGGCATGGGGCATGGCGACGTCCAGCAGCAGCAGGTCCGGCCGGTGCTTCTCCACCGCCGCGATCGCCGCCAGCCCGTCGGCCACCTCCTCCACCACCTTGATGGGCGCCCGGCCCACCAGCCCCGGCGTTTCCAGCGCCCCCTTCAGGCCGGCGCGAACGATCGCGTGATCGTCGGCGATAACGACGCGCACGGTGAACGGATCGTCGGTGGTTGTCGGCCCGCCTGCGGCTGCCACCCGGCTCTCCCCTCGGTCGTCCACGTGATGGCACGGTCACGGCGGCACCCGTCACGGTGGTCGCCATGATCCAGTTTCGCCCACGGATGCGCGGTTGGCGAGCCTGGGCGATCGGGTTCGCCTTGTTGGTGGCCATCGCTGCGGTCCTGTCGCCCGCCGCGGCTGAAGAGCTGCGGCCCGGCGAGCGCGCCACGGTGCCGGGAAGCGAGATCGCCTATCTTGCCGATCCCGGCGGGACGGTGACGCTGAGCCGGGCGCTGGCCGCCTTCGATGCCGGAGAGGCCCGGCCGCTGCAAGGCGAAGTGCCCGATTTCGGGGCCGTGTTTTCCACCTTCTGGCTGTTCGTGCCGGTGGAGAATGCGGGCGCGGGCAACGGGTCCTGGTTCGTGGCCACCCGGGCGCCGTTCTTTCCCGCCGTGGAGGTTCTGCTGCGCCGCCAGGACGGGCGTTTCGACGACCTTCTCGACAACACGGTCGACGACCCCTTCGCCGCCCGCCCGGTGGCCTACCGCACGATCATCAGCGCGCCATTCACCCTGGCACCGGGCGAACCGGCGCTGCTGGTGGTCCATTTCCGCGCCGAAGGCATGGCGAGCTTCGCCTTCACCCTGGAATCGCCGGAAAGCCTGAGCGCGCTGCGCGAGCAGGATGCCGCCGTTTCCGGCGCGTTCTACGGCTTCAGTGTCGCCACCATCCTGTTCTTCGCGGTGTTCAGCCACGCCGTCAGGTTCCGCATCGGCTGGCTCTATTCCGGCCTGTTCGCCATCGCGACCTTGATGCACACGCAGCTCGACGGCTTTGCCTTCCAGTTCCTGTGGCCCGGCTGGCCGGGCTGGAACGGCATCGCCGCCATGGTGCTGCTGAACGTGCTTTCTGCCGTGGCGTTCTATGCTGCGGCCAAGCTGCGCGACCGGGAACGGCCGAGCCCGCGGTTTCGCCGCGCCGCCTATGCGCTCGCCGGGGTCAGCCTCGCCATCAATGCGCTGATCCCGGTGTTGGGGCCCGGTGCCGTGGTGATCATCGGCTATTTCCTGTTCGTGGCCGTGCTCGTCGCCCAGGCGGTGGCCCTGGTGCCGGGGCTGCGCAAGCCGTCCGGCGGCTTCGGCCTCACCACCATGGCCGGCGTCGTCCTGGTTGCCGGAACCGGCGGCACGCTGACCGTGCTGCTGTTTGCCGGCATCTCGCTGCCGCCGCTGATCGGCGCCAACATGCACCGCATCTCCTACATCGTGCTCAGCCTGGCGACTATGGCCACCCTGGTCGGCATCGTGATGAACCTGCGCCGCGACCATGATTCGGCGCTGGAACGCGAGGTGGTGGCCGCCCGCCGCGATGCCGAGCTGAACCGCGAGCTGTTCGAGGCGGAACGCAATTTCGCCCGCGCCCGCGATCTTGCCGCCCGGCGCCAGCGCCGCCTGGCGATGGCGAGCCACGATATCAAGCAGCCGCTGGCATCCCTGCACATGTCGCTGGAAACGCTGGTGGCCGGCGCCGACCCGGAGACCCGCGGCCGCCTGAAGGATGCGCTGGACTACCTGGAGGGGCTGACCGACAGCTACCTGGCGGAATCCCGCTCCGGGGCGGAGGAGGAGCCGGGCGAGGCGGAGGCTGCATCGCAGCCCGCATCGGGGCCGGCGCCGGAGGATGGCGACGCCGACCGGGCGGCCGCAGGTGCCGCCGAGCCCTATCCCTTGTCCCTGATCACCGGCACGGTCGACCGGGTGTTCCGGCAGGAAGCCGTGTCCAAGGGCCTTCGCTTCACCTGCACGGGCGACGCAACGGAAATCACCGTGCCCGCCCTGCCGCTGCTGCGCCTCGTCAGCAACCTCACCTCCAATGCGGTGAAGTACACGGCCCAAGGCAGCGTGACGGTGACCGCCGGCAGGTCCGATGGTGCGGCGGTCATCGCGGTGGAGGATACCGGCCCCGGCATGGACGCCCAGGCCCTGGCGCGCTTCCGCCAGGCCGGCCAGAAGGGCGAAACCTCCCAGGGCGAGGGCCTGGGCCTCGCCATCGCCGACGAGATCGTCGCCGAGCTGGGCCTGCTGCTGACGGTGGACAGCACACCGGGCGCCGGCACCCGGTTCCGCATCGTCGTTCCCGCGGCCGCCGCTCCCTGACCGCAGCTTCCTGACAACAGCCGCCAGGCAGGCCGGCAGCGCGACGCCGCTTGCATGGGTAGAAAGTCCAATATATTGGAAGTGGGGGATCGGCCGGCGGCCGCGCATGGCCAAAGCCGCGCCGGCCGGCTGACCAGGACAGAAAAGGGGGCACCATGGCGCCTGCCGTTCCGCGTATCGGCCCGATCATCCAGCGGGAGCGCAAGGCGCGCAAGCTGACGCTGGAGCAGCTCGCCATGGTGTCGGGCGTGTCGCGCTCCATGCTGAGCCAGATCGAGCGCGGCGAAGCCAACCCCACCTTTGCCGTGCTGTGGAGCCTGACCCAGGCGCTGAAGATCGAGTTTGCCGATCTCATCGGCGGCGGCACCACGGGGTCGGGCGGCGACCAGATCGAGGTGACGTCCGCGGCCCACACGCCGGAAATCAGAAGCTCCGACAACTCCTGCCGGCTGAAGATCCTGTCGCCGCCGCGCCTGGCGGGGCAGACCGAATGGTACGAGGTGGCGATCGATCCCGGCGGCAAGCTGGACAGCGA
>JAGQRL010000029.1:46535-48160 GCA_020425485.1 Rhodospirillaceae bacterium | reverse complement strand
CCAGCGGCGAGGCCAGCATCCGCCTGACCGCGGGCGAAACGGCGCGCTATCCGGTCGATGTGGCCCATTCCATCGCCAATGCCGGCGCAGCACCGGGCCGCGGCCTGCTGGTGGTGTTGTACGGGTAGCGGAGAGGGCCGGCGCAGCTTGACCGTAGGCGGCGCCGCAGAGGGCGCCAAAGGCCGCGGCGTGACGTAGCGGATCCAGGATAACGGTTGCGTGTTCTAGAAATCCGGTATATTGGAATTCCTCAGCAGAGGAGAGCGCCATGCAGCCGGGATTTCTCGACCACCTTCGCGACACGCTGGGCGAAATCGAAGCCCAAGGGCTGCTGAAGCGCGAGCGCCAGATCGTCAGCCCGCAGTCGGGCCGCATCACGGTGCGCGGCCCCGGCGGCGAGCGAGAGATGGTCAATCTCTGCGCCAACAACTATCTCGGCCTCGCCAATCACCCGGAGATCGCCGCGGCCGCCCGCCAGGCGCTGGACACCCGCGGCTTCGGCATGGCCTCGGTGCGCTTCATCTGCGGCGCGCAGGATCTGCACCGCGCGCTGGAAGGGGCGATCGCCGCCTATCTGGGCAAGGACGACGCCATCCTGTTCGCCGCCTGCTTCGATGCCAATGGCGGCATTTTCGAAGCCCTGCTGGGGCCGGAGGACGCGGTGATCTCCGATGCCCTCAACCACGCCTCGATCATCGATGGCGTGCGGCTGTCGAAGGCCCGGCGCTACCGCTACGCCAACCCGGACATGGATGCCCTGGAAGCCCAGCTCCGGCAGGCCAATGCCGATGGCGCGCGCTTCAAGCTGATCGTCACCGACGGCGTGTTTTCCATGGACGGCCATGTGGCGAAGCTGCCCGACATCTGCGCGCTGGCGGACCGCTACGGCGCCACGGTGATGGTGGACGACTGCCACGCCACCGGCCATCTCGGCGACAAGGGGCGCGGCACCCCGGCGCTGACCGGCGCCGGCGACCGGGTGGACATCGTCACCGGTACGCTGGGCAAGACGCTGGGCGGGTCCATGGGCGGCTTCGTGGCCGCGGCCCAACCGATCATCGACCTGCTGCGCCAGCGCGCCCGGCCGTATCTGTTTTCCAACAGCCTGGCGCCGGCCGTGGCGGCGGGATCGCTGAAGGCCATCGAGCTTGCCGAACGGGCCGATGCGGAGCGGGCCAAACTGCAGCGCCACACCCAGCGCTTCCGCCAGGGGCTCAGCGACGCCGGGTTCGATCTGCTGCCCGGCCAAACGCCGATCATTCCGGTGATGACGCATGAGGCGGTGCCGGCACAGCGCCTGGCGGCGGAGTTGGACCAGCGCGGCGTCTACGTCGCCGGGTTCTTCTATCCGGTCGTGCCGCAAGGCCGGGCGCGCATCCGCACCCAGATGTCCGCCGCGCTCGACGACGCGGATATCGACTTCGCCATCGCCGCCTTCGCCGATGCCGGCAAGGCCGCCAGCGTTATCTAGGGAGAGGCAGGATGAAAGCGCTTGCCAAGACGAAGGCCGAGCCCGGGATCTGGATGATCGAGGCGCCGGCACCGGAAATCGGGCCGCAGGACGTGCTGGTGAAGATCCACAAGACCGGCATCTGCGGCACCGATGTGCACATCTACAATTGGGA
>JAGQRL010000029.1:0-46424 GCA_020425485.1 Rhodospirillaceae bacterium | reverse complement strand
TCCGGCGAAGGCCATGTGGTGGGCATGAAGAGCCGGGCCGCGCGCGCCGGCAGATACCATCTCGACCCCGAAACCAAGGGCATCGGCGTGAACATTCCCGGCGCCTTTGCCGACTACGCCCGCATCCCTGCCTTCAACATCGTGCCGCTGCCCGATGCGGTGGACGACGAGATCGGCGCCATCCTCGATCCCCTGGGCAATGCCGTGCACACGGCCCTGGCCTTCGATCTCGTCGGCGAGGATGTCATCGTCACCGGTGCCGGGCCCATCGGCATCATGGGGGCGGCCGTGGCCAAGCATGTCGGCGCGCGCCACGTGGTGATCACCGACGTCAATCCCGAGCGCCTGAAGCTGGCCGAAGCGGTGGTGGGCGACCTGCGCACGGTCGACGTGACCAAGGAGGACCTGCGCGACGTGATGGCGGAGCTGAAGATGACGGAAGGCTTCGACGTCGGGCTGGAGATGAGCGGCGCGCCTGCCGCCCTGGAGCAGATGATCGACAGCCTGGTGATGGGCGGGCGCGTGGCGCTGCTAGGGGTTCCCTCCCGGCCCTTCATCTTCGATCTCGGCAAGGTGGTGTTCCGCCTGGTGACGCTGCGCGGCATCTACGGCCGGGAGATGTTCGAGACCTGGTACAAGATGCTGGCCATGCTGGAGTCCGGGCTCGATGTCCGCAAGGTGATCACCCACCGCATGAAGGTGGACGACTACCAGGCGGCCTTCGCCATCGCCGCCGCCGGCAAGGCGGGCAAGGTGGTGCTGGACTGGCAGTGAGCCGGCGGTGCACGGAGCGGACGACGGGACCGTCTGCCGGTCGTGGGGGTGCGGGCCGGTCCCCGGAGAGCGTTGCAAGGAGATCACAAGGCTCTGCCCGCCGCCGGGTCGGCCGCGGGTGAGTGGAAAACGCCTTTAGCACGGTTGGCGGTGCGCCCGTCCCAGTGGCACAATGAAAAAGTGTGGTGGGCCGTCTGGCGGAGCGACAACGTTGGTTGAGAAGCGCAGCAAAGCCAACGAAACCTTCAGCGATTCGCAACTCGAGTCAAAAAACCGCGATCATGTCCTGCCGAAGACGATCGGTCGCTATCGAATCGAAGCGTGGATCGGCAAGGGCGGCATGGGGAACGTGCTCAAAGCTTACGACGCAGGCATGGGCCGGCCTGTTGCTATCAAGGTGGTCCATCCGGACCGCCAGGCCAATAGTAGCCAATGGGCCGATCTGCTGCGTCGGTTCAATGTGGAACGCAAGGCGGTGGGCCGCTTCGACCACAATGCAATCGTGAGAGTGTACGACACTGGCAGTGCGGAAGATGGCCCGCCGCTCTACGGGGCTCCGTACCTCGTCATGGAGTATGTGGACGGGCAGTCGCTAGAGGCATTCTGCCCCGTCGGCAAGCCGGCCACAGTGGACGAAGCGGTGCGAATTGCTTCGACAGTCCTCGATGCGCTTCAGCACGCTCACGCCAAAGGTGTGTATCACCGAGACATCAAGCCGGACAACATACTGGTGGGCGCTGATCGGTCGATCAAGTTGGCGGATTTTGGAATTGCCAGAATAGAGAATGACACCAGATTGACTCTTACCGGCTCGCCGGTGGGGACAACAGTATACATCGCACCGGAGCTTTATGATCAAGGACAGGAGGGGGATGCGAGGTCGGATATCTACAGCCTCGGCCTCGTTCTGTTCCGAATCCTGACCGGGCGCAGAGCGTTCGCTTCGAGCAAGACAACTCCCCAAATCATCAAATCCAAGCTTGAGACCGATTGCCTTCGCCCCAAGACGCTGCGACCGGATCTGCCGGATTGGCTTGATGACGCGGTGGCCAAGGCAACCGCTCGCGATCCGGCGGACCGGTTCGGTAGTGCAAGTGCGTTTGCAGAGGTGTTCAGGTCGGCGATCGGCCAACAGGACCGGCCAACGCCGGTGGACGAACCGGAGAGCAAGCGGCCTCACTCCCGGGCTGTGCTTTGGGCGTCCGTGGGCGGTGGGGCAACGGTGGCGTCTTTGGCGGTTGTCATCGCAAGTTGGTGGCCGGCGGTCCCCGACACGTCGGAGGAAGCGATGGGGCCGGACGTTGAGCGCCAATCGTCTTTGGATGATCGGGGATGGGATGGCGAAAGCGGTGCCATCTCCCCATCGGAGCCGGAGCCTGACACCGGAACCGCCGCTGAGGAGCTTACACCGACCCAGGAGCCGCCGTCCGATCCAATCACGGTGGCGGACCACGATGAATTCGCCGGCATCGAGGACGGCGATCCTGTGCCGTTGTCGCTTGCCGAGGGGCAGGTCAACGAAAGCGACGTTGTGGCCATACCACCGACGGCGGCACCGCAGGAAATGCCTCCGCCGCCAAACAACTTGGACATCGTTCCGGTGCCCGCCGACCCGCCAACGCGCTCCCCTGTGGCTGCACCGGAGCCGGCTGCTGCAAGTGCCGATGGCGAGGTGGACCAGTTGACCGCCGCCGAACCGGAGCCGGAGAGGCCAGATGGCGGTGCGCCCGTTGGTCCTGCCAGTGGTCTCGCGGTCGATCCTGCTCCCGCTGGCATTGAGGCCTTGGCCCCCGCTGTTCCCGACCTGGAGAGTGCCGGCACATTGATGCAGGCAGGTGAGGCACTGTTCGAAGAAGGCCGACTGTCCCAGTCGGCGGTAGTCCTGGAGTTGGCGAACGCGCGGGCGCAGACCAGTGGAGACGACGAGCTGGCGCAGCAGGTCGCAGACAGTATCGATGAGGCTGTCGCCGCCATGGCATCTGCCACCGGCAGTCTACCTTCGAGGCGCCTTGCCGAGGTTTGGCAAGCAATCCGTGTGGGTAACCTTCCCGAGGCGGCATCGAGGCTGGACGCCGTCTTCACCGAGTTTCCGGCCGAAGCTCAGGCGCCGGAGCTGATGCTGGTTGCCGGCCAGATCGCCCATTGCCTTGGCCGCATTGAGGAGGCCGAAGGCTGGTACCGGCGGCTCCTGTCGGTGGACGCGGACGACGTGTGGCATCTAGAAGCGCAGATAGCCACCGCCGCCATTTCCATCGGGCGCCAAGCCGGTGGCGAAGATCCCCGTGACGCAGCGGCGCTCGATCGCGCGGCATCGATTCCACCGCGCGCTATTCAGCAAGCCTTGCAAGGGCTTGGCTACTATTCCGGTAGAAATGATGGGATCATCGGTCCGGCAAGCAGGGCGGCCATACGAGCTTTCCAGTCCGAGATTGGCGAAGCGGACACGGGCGAACTGACGCCTCAGCAACGCGTGCTGGTCGTCGAGTTGGCGGCGGAGGCGGGGCAAGCACAATCCCAACATATCCTAGGCAGCATGTACGCCACCGGCACCGGCGTTGCGATGAACCGGGGGGAGGCGCGCCGGCTGCTGGAACTTGCGGCAGCCCAGGGACTGGAGGAGGCCGACCGGGCGCTCCGGCTTCTGGGATCACCGGACAATCTTGCCTGCTATGAGAGGGGGTAGCGACCATGGTTGACAAGAAGGGGCCTACGTCATCGCCAGCGCGTGCGACTATCCGCCGGATGGGCAATCGATCTATCTGGGGGCGAACGATCTTTGCATTGGCGGCCGTCGTTGTTCTTGCGACGCTGAATGCGCCGGCCGTCGCGCAATCCTTCGAAGATCTTCTTGGTCCGGATTATGGCCAACCGGAGTATCCGTCAAGGCCGGCACCTGTACCCGGGCAAACCTTTCGCGATTGTCCGGCTTGTCCTGAGATGGTCGCCATCCAGTCGGGCACGATGCCCAATCCGCCCACCATCGTTGGGGGCCGGGTGATCGACGACGATGCACCGGTAACCTACACCTCGATCGGCCGGTTTGCCCTCGCTCGGACCGAAGTCACGGTCCAGCAGTACGCGACATTTGTTGCCGCTACCGGGCACAGGAGTGCCGACCAGTGCAGCGCCTGGACCAACGCTGTCGGCCGCGAGATCCCGGTGTCATATGACCCATCGCTGAGTTTGAACTGGCAGAATCCGGGGTTTTCGCAAGGGCAGGATCACCCGGTGGTCTGCGTGAGTTGGGACGACGCCCAGGCCTACGCACAATGGCTCTCGAACCTGACATCTCAGTCCTATCGCCTGCCGACGGAAGCTGAAGTCGAGTACTCTTCAAGCTTAGAGACATATTTTACAATATTCTTTGCAGAAACCGTCTGTCCTGGAGCTAATATTCCGGACCAATCTGCTGAGGAATATTATCAAGGCTGGGAGTTGGCTGGCTGTCAGGATGGATTTAGCCATACCTCTCCCGTTCATCAGTTTGACCCGGATTTCCGCAGCCTCTATGACATAGCCGGGAATGTTCGAGAGTGGACAGAGGATTGCTGGAATGGGCAGATGTTCAGATATCCGTCGGAGACGGCGCGCCCTTCGCTAGAGGGCGATTGCTCTCAGCGCATGCCCTTTGGCGTTTCATGGGCATACCGTCCGTTGATGACGGTTCGAACCATGATCCGATTTCCCTGGAGTTCGACCACTGGCCTCAACGATATCGGCTTCAGAGTCGCGAGAGACTACTAGGTCAGAGCCCACACTAGACGAGCTGCCCTTGAACAATCCCGAGCAACCTAGCCATGTAAGCCTTTGTAAGATATTGGATGGGCTGGCGAGTGGCGGGTCTGACCTGAGTGGCCAGTGGTGATTTTCGCTATAACTCCTACGGGCAAGAACGCTCTAACTCTCGTGGGGACGACGGGGGTGGGATTTCGCGCGTTGAACGTCTCGGAAGCGTGACATGAACATCGAGCTGGCACCGGTGGATGTGACCACGGTGCAGGAACGGGTCTACCAGAGCCTTCGCCTGGCTCTGCTGAAGGGCCAGTTCCTGCCGGGCGAGCCGGTGTCGATCCGGCGGCTGGCGGAGGCGTTCGGCACCAGCCCCATGCCGGTGCGCGAGGCGACCAAGCGGCTGGTGGCGGAAAAGGCGCTGGAACAGTCGTCCGACCGGCTGCTGCGCGTCGCGTCCTACGTGGACAGCGTCCACGAAGAATATATTCGCATCAGGATCGAGGTTGAGGGCTTTGCCACGGAAAAGGCGTGCTCGTCCAAGGATCCGTTGCTCGTCGATCGCCTGAAATTCCACAACAACGCCATGCGCGAGGCCCTCAGGGCGTCGGACCTGGAAGGGGCGCTGTCGGGCAATCAGTCCTTCCATTTCGAAATCTACAAGGCGGCGGCCTATCCCCAGCTTCTGGACATCATCTCCAGCCTGTGGCTGCGGACCGGGCCGATCCTCGCCATGCTGCGGTCCGACACCGACAAGTTCTTCAAGATCTTCGAGATCGGCTACAAGGTGCACGACGACGCCATCGACGCCATTGCGCGGCGCGATCGGGCCTCGGCCAGGCGGGCCATCGCGCTGGATATCCGCTCGGCCCATTTCTGGATCCACCGGTACTACAAATCGGAATACGAAGCGGCCGCGGCCACGGGCCTGCCCAAGCTGCCCTGAGGGGCGGCGGTGCCGATCGGCGGGAGCCTATTGCGCCAGGTTGGGGGCGTAGCCGGTCAGCACGTCGACGGCATGCTGGGAGAACGGATGCCCGCGGCCATCGGCACCGACCTGGACGACGATGGCGGTGGCGGTGGCCACACAGCGGCCATCCTGGAACAGGGCCTGTTCCACCGTGGTGGAGCTGCGGCCGATGCGGCCGATGCGGGTGCCGACATCGACACGGCCGGGCCAGTGGATCTCCGCCAGAAAATCGATGGTCAGCCGCGCGGTGACGAAGCTGCAGCCGATATCCGCGAAGGGGCGGTCGGGGTTGTAGAACAGCTCGGTGCGCCCGGTATCCAGCAGGGTGGCGAACACCGCGTTGTTCACATGGCCCTGCCGGTCGGTATCGCGGTAGCGCAGCTTGTCGTAGCTGTGGTGGGCGAACTGGTCGAGGGTCGGCAGCTCGGGCTTGGCGTCATCGGGCATCGGTCGGCTCCGCGGCGGGGACCATCTTAGGTAGCACGGTGATGCTGCGCCTCACGACCTGGGAGCGGGCGCGCAAGGCGCAGGCCAGAACTGCACGGGCCGGCGGCACCGGGCCTCAGAATTCGACCTGATCGCCGCCCTTCAGCGAGAGGATCTCGCGCGCCTCGTCCGGCGTCGCCACCTCCAGGCCCAGCCCTTCCAGCACCTGGCGGATGCGGCGCACCTGGGCGGCGTTGCTTTCGGCAAGCTGGCCGGGGCCGATCCACAGCGAATCCTCCAGCCCCACGCGCACATTGCCGCCCATTGCCGCGGCCATGGTGAGGATGGGGATCTGGGCGCGCCCGGCACCCAGCACCGACCAGCGATAGGCATCGCCGAACAGCCGGTCGGCGGTGCGGCGCATGTGGATCACGTCTTCGGGGTGGGTGCCGATGCCGCCGAGGATGCCGAACACCGACTGCACGAACAGCGGCGGCTTCACCAGCCCGCGGTCGAGGAAATGGGCGAGGTTGTAGAGGTGGCTGATGTCGTAGCACTCGAACTCGAAGCGGGTGCCGTTGTCCGAGCACGAGCTGAGGATGTATTCGATGTCCTTGAAGGTGTTGCGGAACACCACGTCGCGCGTCTTTTCCAGGTATTCCGGCTCCCAGGCGTGTTTGAACTCCTTGTAGCGGTTCAGCATGGGGAACAGCGCGAAGTTCATCGAGCCCATGTTGAGCGAGGCTACCTCCGGCTTGAAGCGCAGTGCGGGCTGCACCCGCTCTTCGGCCAGCATGGTCGGGCTGCCGCCGGTGGTCAGGTTCACCACGGCGTTGGTGGACTGCTTGATGCGCGGCAGGAACTCGCCGAACGCTTCGGGGGACTGGTTGGGCCGGCCGTCCTCCGGGTTGCGTGCGTGCAGGTGGATGATGGCCGCCCCCGCTTCGGCAGCACCGATGGCCGCCTCGGCGATCTCGTTGGGGGTGATCGGCAGGTGCGGCGACATGCTGGGCGTGTGGATGCCGCCGGTGACGGCACAGGTGATGATGACCTTGCGGGGGCTCTGGGCCATGGGTTCTCTCTCTGACGCGGTCTCTTACGCGGGCTTCTTGAAACTCACAGGGTTTCGACGTTGGCGCACACGCTGATGGCCTGGCCGGAAATGTTGGCCCCGGCCGGCGAGCACAGGAACAGCGCCATGGTGGCGATATCCTCCGGTTCCACCATGCGGCGCAGCGAGCTGAGCTTCAGGTACTGGGCTTCCATATCCTCGTAGGATACGCCGGCCGCCACCGCGCGGTCGCGGATCACGCGCTCGATGCGGGGGCCGCGCACCACGCCGGGCAGGATGGCGTTCACGCGGATGCCGTCAGGCCCCAGCTCCTTGGCCAGGCTGGCGGTGAACCCCACCACGCCCCATTTGGCCGCCGCATAGGGTGTGCGCAGCGGGTAGCCGAGGCGGCCGGCCACCGACGACATGTTGATAATCGCCCCGTCGCCGCTGGCCCGCAGCATCGGCACCGCCAGGCGCACCACCTGGAACTGGCCCATCAGGTCGACATCGAAGGTGCGGCGGATCTCGTCGATCGCAAGCTGGTCCACCGGGCCGGTGGGGCCGGCCACCCCGGCATTGTTAACCAGCACGTCGAGCCCGCCGAGGCGCGCGGTGACCTCCTCAAACAGGTGCTCCACCGCTGCGGCATCGGACACGTCGGTCTCGCTGGTCAGCACCTCGGGGTGGGCTGCGGCGAAGCCGGCCAGGGCGGCGGCATCGATATCGCAGATCAGAACCTGGGCGCCCGCCTGCAGGAACCCCTCTGCGATCACCGCGCCGATCCCCGCGGCCCCCGCGGTTACCAGCACGCGCAGCCGGGGCCGCGGGCGCATCCGGTCAATCAGGTTCATCACTCACGTCCTCGCTTCACGCCGGCGGGTTGCCGCATGGGGGTGCCGGGCCGCGGTGCCGTCGGGCTGTGCCGGGGCGCCATGTCAGGCCACCTCCAGCCAGGCGTGCCGGACATCCGGGTTCTCGGCCAATTCATCGGGGGTGCCGTTGAACACGATCTCGCCGTGGCCCATCACCATCACGCGGGCGGCGACCTTCAGCGCGATGGTCAGCTTCTGCTCCACCAGCACCACCGCGATGCCGCGGCGGCCGATGTCGAGGATCACTTCCATGACGACGTCGACGATCTGGGGGGCGAGGCCCTCCGTCGGCTCGTCGATCAGCAGCACGCGCGGATTGCCGAGCAGCGAGCGGCAGATCGTCAGCATCTGCTGTTCGCCGCCGGACAGGTAGCCGGCGCGGATGGTGCCGCGCTCCTTCAGGCGCGGGAAGTAGTCGTACATTTCCGCGATGGTCCAGGCGGGCACGCCGGCCGGGGCCTTCTGCACGCCCATCACCAGGTTTTCCTCAACGGTGAGGTTGGGGAAGACCAGGCGCTCTTCCGGCACGAAGCCGATGCCCTGGCGGCAGATGTCGTAGGGCCGCCGGCCGGTCAGGTCGCGGCCGGCCAGGGTGACCGTGCCGGCCGAGGGCCGCACCAGGCCCATGATCGCCTTCAAGGTGGTGGAGCGGCCCGAGCCGTTGCGCCCGAGCAGGGAAACGATGGTGGCTTCCGGCACCGCCAGGTCGACGCCGTGCAGGATGTGGCTCTTGCCGTAATGGGCGTGCAGGCCGCTGAGTTCCAGAAGGCTCATGGGGCGGCCTCCTCGCCCAGATAGGCCTGCTGCACCTCGCGGTTGGCGCTGATGGCCTGCGGCGTGTCGGTGGCCAGGATCTCGCCGTACACCAGCACCGACACGCGGTCGCACAGGCTGAACACCACGCTCATGTCGTGTTCCACCATCAGCAGGGTCTTGCCCTGGGTGACGTCGCGGATCAGCTCCACGGCGCGGGCGGTTTCGTCGCGCGACATGCCGGCGGTGGGTTCGTCCAGCAGGATCACGTCGGCACCGGTGGTCAGCGTCATGCCGATCTCCAGCGCCCGCTGTTCGGAATAGGTGAGGTCGCCGGCCATGTCGTCGGCCCGCGCCTCCAGGCGCACCAGCGAGAGGATCTCGCGGGTTTCCTCGTTGATCCGGCGCAGGCGGGAAACCGGGCGGAACAGCCCGTAGCGCACGCCGTGGCGTGCCAGCACGCCGATGCGCAGGTTCTCGAACACACTGAGGCGGTGGAAGATGTTGGTGATCTGGAAGGAGCGCGCCAGCCCGCTGCGGTTGATGCGGTGGGGCGGCTGGCCGGCGATGCTGCGGCCCCTGAGCAGGATGTCGCCGTCGCTCAACGGAAACAGGCCGGAGACCAGGTTGAACAGCGTGGACTTGCCGGCACCGTTGGGGCCGATCACCGCGTGGCGCTCACCGGCGAGGACATCGAGATCGACGCCGCGGATCACCGACACCTGGCCGAAGGACTTGGTGACGCCGACGAACTGAAGGGTGGGGGCGGGTGCGGTCATCGGCTCACCTCGTTGCCTCGCCCGCCGCGTCTCCCGCCGCCTCGGCGGCCGGGTCGCTGCGGATGGCGTCCCACTCCTCGGCGATGGTGCGGCGCGCACGGGCCAGCACGAACAGTCCGGCGGCGAACAGCGCCACCGGTACCAGCCAGGTGAGCACGCTCAGCGGATCCCACGCAGTGCCAAACGCCTCGAACGGCGGGTAGCCGCCGCCGGCATCGCGGCGCGCCACGGCGTAGGGCTCGTCGAACAGCACGCTCAGGGTTTCGGTGAGGAACACGGCCGCGCCCGCCACCAGCACGCCGCCCAGGCCGCCCAGCGCGTAGGGGCCGGTGAGCCGCGACCAGTCCAGCCGCGGCCAGTGGCGGGCGTGGTACTGCACGACACCGCCGATGCCGGTGGGGGCGTAGAGCATCACCAGCACGAAGATCAGGCCCTGATAGAGCAGCCACGACCGGGTGAGGTCGGAAATCAGATAGGCGAACAGGGTGAAGATGGCGGCTCCCAGCAGCGGCCCGAAGAACACGGTGGAACCGCCGACGAAGGCGTAGAGCACCACCTCGGCCGACACATGCGAGGAGAACAGGGAGTAGTTGGCCACCTCGTTGGACATCGCCTGCAACGACCCGGCGATGCCGGAGAACATGGCGGAGATGGCGAACACGATCACCTTGGTGGCGTGGGCGTCGTAGCCCAGGAAGCGCACCCGCTGTTCGTTGTCCCGCAAGGCCAGGGTCAGCCGGCCGAAGGGCGTGCGGGTGTAGGCCCATAGGAGGCAGATGGAGAGCACCACCCAGCCAAGCGCCAGGTAATAGACCTCCAGCGTGGAGCCGAAGGTGATGCCCTGCCAGGGCATGCGCATGGACGACAGCCCCGCCTCGCCGCCGAACAGCCCCTGCCAGCGCGGCGCCAGCGCGTGGAACAGCTCGGCGATCGCCAGCGTGACCAGGGCGAAATAGACGCCGGAGCGCATGGTGGCGAAGAAGCCGGCGATGGCGCCCACCACCAGCCCGGTGAGGGCGCCGGCCAGCGGCAGCAGCGGGGTGGGGAAGCCCAGCCCGTCCTCCACCACCCGCATCAGGTGCAGCGTGGCGAAGGCGCCGACGCCGAAATAGGCGGCATGGCCGAAGGAGAGCAGCCCGGCCTGGCCGACCAGCAGGTTGAAGGCGAGCGCGAACAGGCTGGCGATCAGCACGTTCACCAGGGCGTTCTGCAGGCCGAGGTCCAGGAAGGGCGGCAGCCCTGCCAGGACCGCCAGGACGGCGGCGATGATGAGCGGCGTTTTCACGGGACCCGCGGCCTCCTCAATTGCGGTCGCCCATCAGGCCCGCCGGGCGCACCAGCAGGACGATGAGCATGAGGAGGAAGGGGATGGTGCCGCTGATCGAGGAGATGGTCATGGTCAGCAGCCCGCCCACGGATTCCGCCCAGTCGCCGAGGCCGATCAGGCTGAGCAGGCTGGCCAGCGACCAGTCGAGCCCGATGGAGAAGGACGAGAACAGCCCGATCATCAGCGAGGCGACGAGCGAGCCCTTGAGCGATCCCAGCCCGCCGACCACCACCACCACGAACACGATGACGCCGAGTTCCAGCGCCATGTTGGGGTTGGTGGGGAAGTAGGCACCGGCCACCGCACCGGCCAGCCCGGCCAGCGCCGCACCGACGCCGAACACGCCCATGAACACCAGCGGGATGTTGTGGCCCAGGCTTTCGGCCATCTTCGGCAGGCGTTCGGCCGCCCGCACCACGATGCCGATGCGGGTGCGCGCCAGCAGCACGAACAGGGCGACGAACATGATCACCGCGACCACGCCGATGAACAGCCGGTAGAACGGATAGTCGGTGCCGAACACGGTGAAGGCGGCGAAGTGCAGCTCTTCCGGCATCCGGTAGTTCACCGGAAAATCGCCGAAGAACAGCTTGATCAGCTCTTCGAAGATGAGCGCCAGGCCGAAGGTCAGCAGCAGCTCATGGGCATGCCCGAAGCTGTGCACCCGGCGCAGCATGTAGCGTTCCACCAGGATGCCGACGGCCCCCACCAGCAAGGGGGCGACGATCAGCCCGACCCAGAAATCGACCAGTGCCGACAGGGTGTACCCGACATAGGCACCCAGCATGTAGAAGGAGGCATGGGCGAAGTTGAGGATGCCCATCATGCCGAAGATCAGCGTGAGGCCGGCCGACACCATGAACAGCAGCAGGCCGTAGATCACGCCGTTCAGCGTGGAGATGATGATGAATTCCATCGCGATCCCGCTGGATGCAGAGGTCGGCGAGACCCCGGCCGGGGGGTCCCGGCCGGGTCGGTAGACGGGGTGGCCTTATTCGGGCCGTTCCATCTCGCAGGAGTCCTGCACAGGATAGATCGCATCTTCGCCGGCCACGATGGCCACCGGCTCGAAGCCCAGCGTGGTTTCGTCCACCGGGTATTCGGCATCCTCCACCACGTGGGACACCACCACCGGGCGGATCGTCTGGTGGTCTTCCGCGCGCACCGAGATCGGCCCGATGGGGCTTTCGTAGACCACGCCCTCAAGCGCCAGGGCGATGTCGGTCACGTTGATGTCGCCGCCGCCGAAATCGAGGCCCTCCAGCGCCTCAGCCAGCGCGCCCACGGCGAAGATGGTGGGCGGTTCGACGAAGATCGGGTAGTGGCCGACCGCGTCGCGGTAGGCGTCGTTGAACTCCGCGGGGCCGGCGGCGGGCACGTAGTTGTTGGCCAGGTAGTGGCCGATGGCGGTGTCGCCGGCATTGGCGATGTTGCCCGGCTGGTCGAGGAAGGTGGTGCCGAAGCGCACGTCCAGGCCGGCTTCGCTGGCCGCCCGCATCAGCAGCAGCAGGTCGTTGGACCAGTTGCCGGTGATCACCGTGTCGGGGTCGGCGGCGTTGATCCGGGCGACGTAGGGGGCGAAGTCCTGGATGGAATTGACGTCGTGCAGGACCTCCTCGACCACCTCGTAGCCGCCGATATCCGCAGCCGCCTCGATGGCGGCCTGCATGTCCTGGCCCCAGGAATAGTTCTGGTTGATGGAGAACACCCGGGTGCCCAGGTCGCCCGCCGCCGCCATGGCATTCACCAGGGCGTTCACCCGCATCGGCGCGGTGGTGGCGTAGCGGAAATGGTAGAAGTGGCACTGGTCGCCGGTGAGCGACATCGCCTCGGCACCGAGGTTGATGTACATGATCTCGTCGCCGGGATTGCGGATGTTGTGGCGGCGCACGTCTTCGGTGATCTGCCCGGCCACGGCCGAGGACGCCCCCTGGAAGACGATGTGGATGCCGTCGGCCACCGCCTGGCGGAACTCGTCGGCAGCGCCCGTGCTGCCGCCGGCATTGTCGTATTCGATCACCTCGATGGGCTCGCCGTTGAAGCCGCCGGCGGCGTTGATGATGTCCACGCCGTACTGCACGGCGGCGGAATAGAGGCGCCCGGTGGAGGTCTGTGAGCCGGACAGGCTCTCGATGATGCCGATGCGCAGGGGTTCGGCCTGGGCTGGGGCGGCCACGGCGACGGCGGTGGATGCCAGCAAAACGGCTGCAAGTCTTCTCATGACGGTGTTCCTCCTGGTGTCCGATTTTGTTCTTGGCGCCGCCGCCATTCGGGATTGGGCGACGGCTGTTGGAAGTCGGATCTGGGTGGGCTTCGTGGCGGTCACTCACCTCCCTGGCTGGGGATGGGATCGGGGCCGTGCCTGCCGCAAGACCGCACGCGGCAGGGTTGGCCGTTGGATTGGTCCGGGCACCGCATTGGCCCCCTGGTAGCGCCGCACCGCGCGCACCGCCAAACCTTTCGGCTGGCTGGCACTGCCCGGCGACCCGCAGCTTGCCGGCGGCCGCTCGGCCGCTGTGCCCGTCTTCGCCAGATGCCCCGCCAGTGCCCGGCCCGCTGCCATGATCTCGCGCAGTCCACGGGCTATAATTCGTCCGTGCCGCGAGCCCTGATTCTGACAAGCGCCCGGTGTAATACTGAAGGATTAGTAGGGTCTGGCCGCGTTCAACCCGCCAACGGACGTGCGGCTTTGGCGATTGCCTTTCATGACCGTTTCCAGCTCTTGGCAAAACGGTGCCATAGGTCCGAAGCATGGTCAAGATCAATGATTGTTGATCGGTGATCTGTGATCACACTTAGACCAATCGGCGCACCCGTCGCACCACCCTTCGGGCCCGCATGGCGCGATGGTATGGTCCGCGCACGCAGGGCCGGGCGGCTGGCGGGAGGGGCGGCAGCCAGGCATTGCCGGCAAGAAGAAGCCGTGCCGTTGCCCTATTGCCGGGCAAATTTCCCTTCCGAGCACGTTGGGTTCGATCAATCGACGAGGCGCGGCGCGCCGGGCCACTGGGCGGCCCGCTATCGCCGCCGCCGGGATGGGGGGAGACCGTCGGTCATGATTGGCTACAAGATCACCGCGACGAACCAGGATTTCGGCTATTCGCGCATCTATGACGGCTGGTTCGAAGGCAGCCCGAAGCTGGAAAGCAAGGCCAAGGAATTCGCGGCCAAGCAGGTGCTGAAGCAGATCATGAAGAAGGGTGCGGCCGCGGTGGTTGGCGGCCCGGCCGGGATCGTGGTCACGGTGGCGGACATCGTCACCAAGCCGCTACAGGGCCTGGGGGCCGCGGCCGGCCAGCTCATCGCGGAAAACCTGATGAAGATCAACCGGGCGCGCGCCGAGCAGGGCCTGATGGTGTGCGACATCGTCGTCACCCTGACGGGCGATTTCGAAGGCACCTACCGGATCAACGACGGCAGCGACCTGGAAAACCTGCCGCAGCTACTGGCGCTGATCCCGGAGAAGAACACCACCGACCAGTTCATGGGCGAATCCGTGCTGGAATCGGCCTTCTGGGCGCATGTGAACTTCGCCCGCCACGTCTACAATTCCGGCAAGTGGAGCGTCAGCAAGCAGGCCGTCTACGAGCTGACGCTGAACATCGATATCTAGGGGGCTTTCGCGCCTTGTTGACTCGGTCCCGGCCCTCACCTCCGCCCGGCCACCCAATATTTTACAATGGCTTGGGCGGCCGGGCGGGGGTGAGGGCGGAGCAGACTGAACAGAAAATGCTCTACAGCAGGGTGGCCCGGGAGGCCGGCGTCGACGGCTCTTCGGCCGGGCGGAAGATGGCGCTGTCGTTCCACACGTCCTGGCGCGTGATCAGCCCGCCCTTGATCTCGAACCGGTCGATGAAGCGGATGCCGTCGAACGCTTGGCCGTTCATCCAGGTGCCGTAGAGCGTGCCGAAGCAGTAGACGATGGCGGCCTCCGCCCCCGTCGGCAGCACGTCCACCTGCTCGATGGTCTTGGCGACGGCGCGGTAGCGCTTGCCCGACGAGGCGAACAGCGCCTGGATATCGGCATGGCGCACGCCGCTGGGGAAGGTCATCACGATGTCGGGCGCCATCACCGCCTGGCAGGCGGCGACATCGCGGCGTTCCACCGCGGCCAGGAAGTCGCGCACCAGGGTTTCGGCAGCGGTCGTTTCGGCCCCGGTCGTTTCGGCCATCTCAGTCCTCCGTTTCCAAAGCCGCGCGGCGCCCCCTGCCCGATCGCCGGCGCAAGGACGGCAGCGCCACCACCACCATCAGGGCGACCGAGCAGGCCAGGAAGGCCGCACTCACCGGCCGGTCGATGAACGTCCACAGATCGCCGCGGGAATACAGCAGCGCGCGGCGGAAGTGCTGCTCCATCATCGGCCCCAGGATGAAACCCATCAGCAGCGGCGCGGGCGGGTACTGAAAGATGTTCATGAAGTAGCCGACGATGCCGAAGACGATCACCACCATCACGTCGAAGGGGTTGTTGTTGATGGAATACACCCCAACGCAGATGAAGAAGATGATCGCCGGGAACAGCAGCCGCTGCGGGATCGCCAGGATGCGCACCCACACGCCGATCAGCGGGATGTTCAGCACCAGCAGCATCAGGTTGCCGACCCAGAAGCTGACCACCAGGCCCCAGAACAGGTCGGGGTTGGTGGAGAAGAATTCCGGGCGCGGAACGATGCCGTGGATCATCATCGCCCCCAGCAGCACCGCCATGCCGGCATCGCCGGGGATGCCCAGCGACAAGGTGGGGATGAAGGCCGCCTGGGTGGAGGCGTTGTTGGCGCTTTCCGGGGCGGAGATGCCCTCGATGGCGCCACGGCCGAAGCGGCTCTTGTCGCGCGCCACCCGCTTTTCCATGGCATAGGCCATGAAGGCCGCCATGGTCGGCCCCGCCCCCGGCAGGATGCCGACGAAGGAGCCGATGCCGGCGCCGCGCAGGATGGGCATCCAGGATTGCGACATGTCCTTGCGGGTGGGGATGAGGTCGCGGATGCGCACCTTCTGCAAGGCCCTGGTGTCACGTTCCGGGGAGCCGGCGTTCTTCAGGATCTCGGCCACCCCGAACAGGCCCATGGCGATGGCCACCAGGCTCAGCCCGTCCTGCAATTCCAGGATGCCGAAGGTGAAGCGGATGTAGCCGGAGGTGGGGTCCATGCCGACCATGCTGATCAAGAGCCCCGCCGCCACCGACACCAGGCCCTTGAAGGTGGAGCCCAGCGACATGGTGGACGCGGCCACCAGCCCCAGCAGCATGATGGAGAAGTATTCGGCGGAGGAGAACCGCAGGGCCAGGCGCCCCAGCACCGGCGCGAAGCTCATCAGCAGCACGATGGCAAAGCAGCCGCCGAGGAACGACGCGATGGTGGTGATGAACAGGGCAATGCCGGCGCGCCCCTGCTTGGCCATGGGGTAGCCGTCGATGGCCGTGACCGCCGTCGTCGAGGTGCCCGGCAGGTTGAGCAGGATGGACGCGGTGGAGCCGCCGTACTGCGCGCCGTAGAAGATGCCGGCCAGCATGATCAGCGCGCTCATCGGGTCCAGGTGAAAGGTGATGGGCAACACCATGGACACCGCGGCCAGCGGGCCGATGCCCGGCAGCACGCCGATGAACATGCCGACGGTGACGCCGATGAAGCAGTACAGCAGCGCTTCGCCGGTGATGGCGGTGTCGATGCCGAGGGCAAGGCCGCTGATCAGATCCACGATTGGCTACTCTCCGAAGGCCGAAAGCGGAATTCCGAGCCCCTCGATGAAGACGAGGTAGCCGGCAACGCACATGAAGACGACGAGGGCGAGCACCGAGCGCCAGGTGTTGCCCTTCTCCACCACCGCGCAGCACACCACCAGGATGGCCGAGGCGGCGAAGAACCCCAGCCGGTCCACCGTCAGCGCCCACAAGAGGATGCCTAAGAGGATCATGGCGAAGGGCTTCAGCGCGATAACGATGCGCGGCCGTTCGTCGGACCGGTCGAACAGGGCGATGGCAATGCCCAGTGCGGTGATGATGATGCCCAGCGCCATCGGCACGTAGCCGGCCCCCATGCGGGTGACGGTGCCCATGGGGAAATCAGACGACAGCCAGATGGTGGCGAGCCCGAAGGCGACGACCACGCCGGCGGCAACGGTTTCGGCCAGGCTGGTGCGCGCCCTCACGCCCGTGGCTCCATCTGCCCGGACCACACCGCCGCCGGCCAGGCAGCGGCCAGGGAGGCGCCGCCGCATTGCACGATGGTCTGCCCGGTGATGGCGCCGGCTTCCGCCCCCACCAGGAAGGCGACGGTGGCCGCCACCTCCTCGGCGCTGATCAGGCGGCCCAAGGGCGGCAGGCGCACCGGGCTTGCCGCCCGCGCAGGATCGCTGAGCTGCGGGGTATCGGTGGCGCCGGGGGCGAGCACGTTCACGGTGATGCCGCAGCCCACATATTCCGCAGCCAGGGTACGGGCGAGCCCGTCGAGGGCCGATTTGGAGGCCGCGTAGTAGCCCCGCCCCGGCCGGCCGGCGGCCGCGCGGCTGGACAGGAAGACGATGCGACCGCGCCCCTTGGGCATGTGCGGCAGCACCGCCGCGGCCAGCCTGGCGGCGGCGGCCACATGCAGCGCCCACAGGTTAGTGCCGTGGCAGCGCGCGGTTTCCGCGTCGCGGTCATCGCGCATGATGCCGGCGGCATGCACCAGGGCGTGCCACGTCTGGTCCTCCAGCCGCGCGGTGGCGACTTCCAGCTCCACCACGTCGGCGAGGTCGGCGAGGATCTCGGTGAAGTCGGGCTGGCCGGCCAGCGGCCCCGTCACGCGGTCGAGCCCCGTCACCTGCCAGCCGTGGCCGAGCAGGCGGGTGGCGACGGCGCAGCCGATGCCCGATGAGGTGCCGGTGACGACGGCGCGCTGGATCTGGCTGGCCATGGCGCGTCAGGCCCCCGCCGGCAGCTCGCGCCGCGGCAGGGCTTCCAGGTAGGTGGCCACCTCGTCGGTGGGGATCACGTCGGCGTATTTGCAGTTGAGGTCGAACAGGTTCACCGCGTGGCTCGCCTGGAAGCGGTCGAACGAGCACTCCTCGGGGATCACGACCTTGAAGTTGAAGGAATAGGCATCCACCGCGGTGGCGCGCAGGCAGCCCGACGTGGTGCAGCCCACCAGGATCAGCGTGTCCACGTCGAAGAAGTTCAGGTGGCTCATGAAGATGGTGCCGAAGAAGCAGGACGGCTTGCGCTTGCCGATGCGGATATCCTGCGGCCGCGGCGCCAGCGGTTCCACGGTGCGGGTGGCGTGGGTGCCTTCCACCACCGTCTTTTCGGTGCCGCGATAGTTCTTGCCCACCTGCACGCCGCTGTCGATCAGGTCGGGGCGGCGTTCGCTTTCGGTATAGAAGATCGGGATGTTCTTCTGCCGCGCCAGTTCCAGGAGCGGCACGATGCGCTCCACCGCCGCCCAGCCTTCACGGCCGCAATGGGTGCGGTAGGTCTTCAGCCCGTCCAGGATGTCTTCGGGCTGATCGCCGCAGAAATTGTACTGGGTATCGATGATGAACAGGGCCGGGCGTGTGCCGAAGCCGCCGCGCTTGCCATAGCCGGCGGCGGCCAGGACCTGCTGGTCCCGCTCGGTGAGGAAGTCGTCCCAGATGCGTTTCATCGCGCGTCGGATCCCGTGGTTCCGGTTCTCAGTTGGCGGGGCGGGCAGCAAGATCGCCCCAGCGCGGCACGAAGCGGCCGCCGGGGGCTGCGGCCACATCGGCCAGCACCGCACCGTCGGCAACCACACGGCGGCCGCGCACCCAGGTGCCGGTGGGCCAGCCCTTCAGCGGCATGCCTTCGTAGGTGGAATAGTCGGAGAAGGACTCCAGCGTGGCCGGGTCCACCACCCGCTCGCAGTCGGGGTCCACCAGCACCAGGTCGGCATCCATGCCCGGCGCGATGCGGCCCTTGTTCGGCACGTTGTACTGGCGCGCCACATTGGCGCTGGTGACCGCGGCGATGCGTTCGATGGGCACGCGGCGGTGGTGATAGCCTTCGGTGATCAGGATGGGCAGCACCGTGGCGATGCCGGGGAAGCCGGCGGTGGCGGTCCAGATGTCCGGGCCCTTGGTGGCGCGCTTGCGCGGCACGTGGTCGGACCCCACGGTTTCGATGCGCCCGTCCACCACCGCCTGCCACAGGGCATCGACATCGCGCTGGCTGCGCAGGGGCGGGTTCACCTTGCCCACCGGTGCTGGCCAATCGGTGGTCATGAACAGGTAGTGGGTGCAGGTTTCCACATGCAGCGGGGCGGAGCGCGGCTTTGAGCGCAGATAGTCCGTCACCTCCAGCCCTTCGCGGCTGGACAGGTGGACGATGTTGGCGCGGCATTCCGCCTTGTCGGCGAAGTAGCCGACGCGGAACACGTTCTCCGCTTCCAGATAGTCCGGGCTCTGGTCGTCCCACGCCTTCAGGTCGTCGCGGCCGGCCGCCTTCACCGGCGGGCGCAGGGCGCGGATCACCTCCACATTCTCGCAATGGGCGCCGAGCACCCCGCCCTTGATGCGCGCCACCTGCTGCATGGTGGAGAACAGCAGCGCGTCGTCGATTTCCGTGAAGCCCTTCGCCGCCCCGGCCTCGCCCTTGTACATCAGGTAGAACTTGAAGGAGTTCACGCCGAAGGTTTCCGCACACTCCTTCAGCGTCTCCACATGCAGCTGGCTGGTGAGCCCGTAGTGGAACGCGAAGTCGATGCAGCTCTGCTCGTTGCCGCGGTCGCGCCACGGCCCGGTGGACTCCCGCAGGTCGGGCGAGCGGTGGAAGGTGAACGCCATGGTCACCCCGCCCAAGGCGGCGGAACGGCTTTCGGTGCGGAAGTCGGTTTCGTTGGAGCCGAAGCCGAAATGGGTGTGGGGATCGATCAGCCCCGGCATCAGGAACTGTTCGCCGCAGTCGATCACCTCGGCCGCCGCTTCGGTTTCGCCGGGTGCCAGGATGGCGGCGATGCGGCCGTCCTTCACGCCGACGGCACCGGGAACCACCCCGTCGCCGGGAAACACGATGCGGGCATTCTGGAAGAGGATATCAAGCAAGACACGCTCCGTGGCTTGGTGCCCGCGTTTCGCTCTGGTCGCGGAGGATGGCGTGGAAGACGCGGGGCAGCACCCCGCCGTCCAGAAGGATGCGCCGTTCGGCATCGTTGAGGAGTTGCGGCGTCGCCGTAAAGCCGGTGCGGCGCCCATCGGCGTGGTGGACGGTCACGGCCACCGGGCAGGTGCCGGCGATGGCTTCGGCGGTGTCGGCGAAATCGTAGGTCTCGCTGCCGTCAAGCCCCAGGCTGTCGGCCGTCGCTCCGTCGTCGAAGGCCAGCGGCAGCACGCCCAGGCCGATCAGGTTGGAGCGGTGGATGCGCTCGAACGAGCCGGCGATCACCGCGCGCACGCCCAAGAGCGCGGTGCCCTTGGCGGCCCAGTCGCGGCTGCTGCCGGTGCCGTATTCGCTGCCCGCCATGACGATCATCGCCACGCCGGCGTCGCGGTAGCGCCGGGCGGCTTCGAAGATCGACACCACCTCGCCGCTGGGGAAATGCCGTGTCCAGCCGCCTTCGCGGCCCGGCGCCAGGCGGTTCTTGATGCGCAGATTGGCGAAGGTGGCGCGCGTCATCACATGGTGGTTGCCGCGCCGCCCGACATAGCTGTTGAAGGCTTCGCGCGGAATGCCCTGGGCCAGCAGGTAGCGGCCGGCTTCGCTGTCCACCGGGATCTCGCCGCCGGGGGAGATGTGGTCGGTGGTCAGCGAATCCCCGAACAGCCCCAGCACGCGCGCCCCGGCGAGATCGCGGGACGAACAGGTGCCGGCCTGGGCGGCGGCCAGGAAGGGCGGTTCCACCAGGTAGTGCGAGGCCGGATCCCACGGGAACAGGGCCGAGCCCGCTTGCCCCTCCTCAGCCTCGCCGGCCCAGGCGCCAGCGCCGGTGTCCGCGGCGGCATAGGCCCGGTGCAGGCAGGCCCCGTCCTCCGCCACGGCGAGGTGGGCGGCGATCTCGTCCTCCGTCGGCCACAGATCGGCCAGGTGGACGGCGCGGCCGTCCGCGGTGTGGGCCAGCGGGGCTGCCGTCAGGTCGATATCCACCCGCCCGGCCAGCGCGAAGGCCACCACCAGCGGCGGCGACATGATGTAGTTGGCCCGCACGAGGCGGTGGATGCGGCCTTCGAAATTGCGGTTGCCGGACAGCACGGCGGCGGCCACCAGGCCGCCGGCTTCGATTTCCGCCGCGATGTCCGCCCTGAGCGGGCCGGACTTGCCGCCGCAGGTGGTGCAGCCATAGCCCACCACGTGGAAGCCCAGCCGCTCCAGGGGGGCGAGCAGCCCGGTTTCCTCCAGATATAAGGTGACGGCGCGGGAGCCGGGGGCCATGGAGGTTTTCACATGCGCCGGCACCGTCAGCCCCAGGGCGGCGGCCTTCTGCGCCACCAGGCCGGCGGCCAGCATCACCCGCGGGTTGGAGGTGTTGGTGCACGAGGTGATGGCGGCGATGGCCACGCTGCCGTGGCCGAGCCGGCCCTTCTGGGTGCGGCGGCCGGGATCGGCGGCGGCAAACCCGTCCTCCGCCAGCGGGCGGGCAAGCCGGGCTTCGAAGTCCGGGCGGATGGCGGCGAGGTCCAGCCGGTCCTGCGGGCGCTTCGGCCCGGCGACGGAGGGTCGCACATCGCCCAGGTCGATGCGCACCACGCGGGGATAGGCCGGCGCGGCACCCGCAGCGTCGCGAAACAGCGCGTTGGCGCGGGCATAGGCTTCCACCAGCCGGGCCTTCGCCGGCGAGCGGGTGGCGGCCAGATAGTCCACGGTGCGCCGATCGATGGGGAAATAGCCGGCCGAGGCGCCGTATTCCGGCGCCATGTTGGCCAGGGTGGCGCGTTCGGGCACCGACAGGGCGGCGGCCGCCGGCCCGAAGAATTCCACGAAGCAGCCCACCACATCCTCGGCCCGCAGCGCCTGGGTGACGTGCAGGGCCAGATCGGTGGTGGTGGAGCCGGCGGGCAAGGTGCCCACCAGCTCCACACCGGCGACGCCGGGCAGGGAGAACACGTAGTCCTGGCCCAGCATGGCAGCGACGGCGTCGATGCCGCCGACGCCCCAGCCAAGCACGCCCAGCCCATTCACCATGGGGGTATGGGAATCGCCGCCGATGACGAAATCGGGGTAGGCGAGGCCGTCCGCATCGACGCGCACGACCTCCGCGATATGCTCCAGATTGATCTGGTGGATGATGCCGGAGCCCGGCGGGAACACCCGCACCGCCGTGAAGGCGCCCTGGGCCCAGCGCAGGAAGCGGTAGCGCTCGGCGTTGCGCTCCAGCTCCAGCTTCATGTTGTGCACGCGCGCGTCGGGGCTGCCGGCGCGGTCCACCTGCAAGGAGTGGTCGACGATCACGTCCACCGGCACCCGCGGCTCGACGGCCGCGGCGTCGCCGCCGGCACGGTGGATGGCATCGCGCAGGGCGGCCAGATCCTGCAAGGCCGGCACGCCGCTGGAATCCGGCAGGATCACCCGAGGGACGGCGAGCGCCAGGCCGCGGCCGGAAAAGTCCTCGAACGCCACGGTGGCGGCGATATCGGCTTCGGACACGGCGGTGGCCGGGCGGGTGAGGACCTGGCGTTCCAGGTTTTCCAGCAGCACGCGGATGGCGTAGGGCAGCTCTTCGACCGGGCGGGTGTGGCGGTGGGCGGCAGCCGCGATATCGGCAAACCGCTTGAAGCCATCCCTGCTGTGTGCGCGGGCGCACGACCGGGTCACGCCGTCCTCCGGAAAAGAAGTGCGGGGCCTGTGGATGACCCGCTCTTCAGTGTGTCCGGCCGGTGGCAAAACTGTCAACTCTTTTGCTGTATCGTTCTCTCTTACAGCGCCTCTGCGAGGCGGATCTTGAGATGGATCTTATGGAAAGGCATACTATCGTCTGAAATATATAGGGTTTTGTGGCAACTGAACCGGCCCCGGTGTCATGCCCAGATAACCCTACGGCAAAAAACGTTGACACATTGCTTGATCAAACGAAAAGTGTTGACGGTTTGGCGGGGCATTGAGGCGGCATGGACAAGGCAGTTTCCCTGGGCGAGGACGTGTTTCAGCGCATGCTCGCGAAGATCGATGCCTGCGAGATCGCGCCCGGCGAGATCATCAACGAAACCAGCCTGGCGCAGGAATTCGGCGTCAGCCGCGGCCCGGTGCGCGAAGCGGTGCGGCGCCTGCAGGGCATCCAGCTCGTCACCCGCGAACCTTATATGCGCGCGCGCGTCGTCACCTTGTCGCCGCGCGAGATGATCGAGCTGTTCCAGATGCGCGAGGCCATCGAAGGCTACGCCGCGCGCCTGGCCGCCCGCCGCGTCAGCGAGGTGGAGCTGGACAAGCTGTTTGAGGATCTGGAAGCGGCGCGCAGCAGCAATGGCGGCCGGCCGGCCTTCGACCTGCATGCGCGGCTCGCCATGGCCAGCGGCAACACCCGCATCATCGATGCCCTGTGCGGCGACCTCTACCACCTGTTCCGGCTCTACCGCCGCCGCTCGGGCGACGAAGGCAACCGCCGCACCGATGCCTACCACGAACACTGGCAGATCCTCCGCGCCATCCAGATGCGCGACGAGGATCTGGCGGAATCCCTGATGCGCTCGCACATCAAGCGGGCGGCCGCCCACCTGTCGGCCCGGCTGGAAGCCGCCGATGGCGATGGCGCGGCTGCCACGACCGACCGGCCGGCCGCCGGCCGCCGGCAACGGAGCCCCAATGCTGCAGATGGTTGAAACGAAAGCGCGAGCCTACCGCACGCTCCTGGCCGGCGACGACCTGGTCGTTTCCCCCGGTGTCTATGACGGCTACAGCGCCCGCCTGGTGGAAGCCGCCGGGTTCAAGACGGCGGCGACAAGCGGGGCCGCCATCTCCAACTCGCGCCTCGGCATCGCCGACATGGGGGTGATGGGGCTGGCGGAGAATGTGGACCAGTGCCGCAACATCGTGCGTGCCGTGTCCATCCCCGTCACCTGCGATGCCGATACCGGCTACGGCAATCCGGTGAACGTGCACCACACGGTGCGCGAGTTCGAGGATGCCGGTGCCGTCGGCATCAACATCGAAGACCAGGTCAGCCCCAAGCGCTGCGGCCACATGCCGGGCAAGGAAGTCGTGCCGGCCGCGGAGATGGTGAAGAAGATCGAAGCGGCGTGCCTGGCCCGCCGCGACGACGATTTCGTCATCGTCGCCCGCACCGATGCCCTGGCGATGGAAGGGATCGAGGGGGCGTGCGCCCGCATCGCCGCCTATGTGGCCGCCGGCGCCGATGTGATCTTCCCCGATGCGGTGAAGACCGAGGACGACATCGCCCGCATCGTCGAAGCCGCCGGCGTGCCGGTGTCCGTCAACATGGGCTTCGGCATCCGCTCGCGCCCCACCACGCCGCTGATCGCACTGCCGCGGCTGCGTGAGCTGGGGGTGCGCCGGGTCAGCCTGCCGCGCATGCTGCCGGCCGCCGCCATCAAGGCCATGACGACCGCACTCAGCCTGATGCGCGGCGTGATCGAGACGGGCGAGCCGATCGACCGGCCGGACCTGTTGGCCAGCATCGACGACATCATGGACCTGATGGGCTATGCGGAGGCGCGCGCCCTGGAAAAGCGGCTGCTGACCACCGAAGCCTTCGACCAGAAATACGCCCAGCGCGACGGGGGGCCATGATGCCAGGCGGCGGCGCCTCCCCCCACGACGCCACGGTGGATGTGCTGGTGATCGGAGCCGGCGGTTGCGGGCTCGTTGCCGCGCTCGCCGCCAACGACCTGGGGGCCGAGGTCGCGGTGGTGGAAAAGCAGGACCGGCCCATGGGCAACACGGTGCTGTCCAGCGGCTCCATCCCCGGTGCGGGCACCCGTTTCCAGCGCGCCGCCGGCATCGTCGATTCCCCGGAAACCTACGTGGCCGACCTGGCGGCGGTGACCGGCCCGCACGAAGCCATGCACCTCACCGAACGGCTGGCGGCCCAGTCCGCCCCGCTGGTGGAATGGCTGGTCGACCGCGTCGGCATCGAGCTGACGCTGATCGACACCTACAAGCATGTGGGCCACAGCGTGCACCGGCTGCACGCGCCGCCGGACCGGCGCGGCGAAACCCTGATGGCCGGCCTGCTGAAGGCGGCGGACGTGCGCGGCATCCCGGTGGCCTTCGGCAACCCGGCGCGCGAGCTGCTGGTGGACGGCGGCCGCGTGGTGGGGGCGGTCACCGAAACCGCCCATGGCGATACCGCGCGCATCGGTGCGGCCGCCGTGGTGCTGGCGGTGAACGGCTTTGCCGCCGCACCGGACCTGCTGGCCGCCCATTGCCCGGTGGCCGCCGGCGCCCCCTATGCCGGGGCACCGGGCAGCCAGGGCGAAGCGCTGCGCTGGGGGGCCGCCTTGGGGGCCGGTTTCGGCAATCTGGGCGCCTACCAGGCCCATGCCTCCTTCGCCGATCCCCACGGCACGCTGGTGACCTGGACGGTGGTGGAGAAGGGCGGGATCGTGGTGGATGCCGCCGGCCGCCGCTTCGGCGACGAGACGCTGGGCTATTCCGCCTTCGCCGATGAGGAGCTGGCCCGCTCCGGCCCCTTCTTCGTGATCTACGACGACCGCATCGCCGACCTGGTGGGCGCCGGCCAACCCGATTTCGCCGAACTTGGCGCCATGGGCGGCTTTGCCGGCGGGGACAGCCCCGAAGCGCTCGCCGCCAAGATCGGCGCCGATCCCGACCTGCTGGCCGACACGCTGGCGGAAGTGGCCCTGGCGGCCGATGGCACCCTGGCCTGCCCGTTCGGCCGCAGCGCCTGGGGCGGTGGCCTGTCGCACGGCCATCTCCGCGCCACCCGCGTGGCACCCGCCGTGCTGCACACCCAGGGCGGCCTGATGGTGGACCGCGAGGCCCGCGTGCTGACCGCCGCGGGCGAGCCGATCCCCGGGCTTTATGCCGGCGGCGGGGCGGCGGTGGGGATCAGCGGGCTTGCCGGCAGCCGCGGCTATGCCTCGGGCAACGGGCTGCTGGGGGCGCTGGGGCTCGGCCAGATCGCCGGCACCGCAGCGGTGCGCGACCGCCTGTCGGCCGCCGCATGAGGGCTGAATGACGAAGGATCCAAAACTCCCAACCCGATCAGGAGAGGTACGATGACACGCAAGCTTACCGCAGTGATGATCGGCACGGCGCTGGCCCTCGGGGCAGCGTCGGCCAATGCCCAGGACTACCCCGATCGCGCCATCACCATCGTGGTGCCCTACTCGCCCGGCGCCACCGACACGCTGGCCCGCACCCTGTCGGAAGGCCTGTCGGCAGAGCTGGGCCAGCCGGTGGTGGTAGAAAGCCGGCCGGGTGCCGGCGGCACGGTGGGGGCCGCCTCGGTCGCCAGTGCCGACCCCGATGGCTACACGCTGCTGTTCGCCGTCAGCTCGGTGCAGACCGTGGCGCCGCACCAGCGCGAGCTGCCCTATGGCTTCGATGACCTGGTGCCGGTGGCCCGCGTCGCCGTCGGTCCCAATGTCATTGCCGCGCGCACCGGCGCGCCGTTCGACACCATCGAAGGCATGGTGGAATACGCCTCGGCCCATCCCGATGAGGTGAGCTACGGCAGTGCCGGTACCGGCGGTGCCACCCATATCGCGGCGGAAGCCATTGCCCGGGCCGCCGGGATCGAGCTGTTCCACATTCCCTTCGGCGGCGTGACCCCGGCGATCGCCGCGGCGGTGGCCGGCGATGTCGACCTGGTGCTCGGCTATGCCTCGGCGATCATGCCCCAGGCGGACGGCGGCAACCTGGTGCCGCTGGCCCAGTTGAGCGAAGAGCGCGCTTCGGTGGCGCCCGACGTGCCGACCCTGCGCGAAGTGGGCATCGACCTGGCCTTGCCGCCGAATATCGCCGTCTGGGTGCCGGCCGGCACGCCGGACGAGGTGGTCGAGACCCTGTCGCACGCCTTCGACGTGGCGGTGAACGCCGAGAGCTTCCAGGAATACGGCCGCACCACGCTGACGGAGATCGACTACGCTCCGGCCGCCGAGCTGGCGGAAATCCTGGCGGCGGAAGACGCGTTCTTCGCCGACCTGCTGGCCAATATCGACCTGTCGGAATAAGCCCCGGCAAATCGATTGACGCTGCCGTCATGACGGCGTGACGGCAGCGAGCCGGGCTCCCCTCCGGCACCAACAAAGCGCGGCCCGTTCGGGATGCTCCCGGCGGGCCGTGTTTGCGTTTGGGTGGCCGGGTGGAGGAGCGGGCTGGTGCCGCCAACACCGAAAACCCCGCTCAGTACACCTCGCAGCGGAAGCCATAATAGGGCTCCTCGCTGCCCGGCAGGGTGATTTCAAGCTGGTGGGGGTGCCAGGGATCGGGCGGCGACCGCATGGTGATTTCCCCGCCGTCCGCCAGGTCCACCAGGATGGTGGTGTCCTCGATGCGGTAGCGGGCAGCGAAGCTGTCGCGGCGGTCGCCGAAATAGCGCAGCCGCCCGTCCTCCACCACCAGCCCGGTGAGGCAATGGGCGCCGGGGTCTTCCCCCACGGTGTCCGCGTCGGCATCCACCAGCGCCCAGGCGCCCACCAGGAAGGTCGGCGCCTGATCCCGCCAGGTATCGAAATCGCGCACGTCGGCCAGGGCTTCGATATAGGCATCCAGCCCGTGGCGGGTGCGCACCTCGTCCAGATAGCGCGCGGGGTCCTCCTGGCGTTCCGCCGCGATGCGGGCAGCTTCCCGCGCTTCCATCAGTTCCACGAAGCCGAAATAGAGCACGAACAGAACGGCGGCACCGGCGCCCAGCCAGACGGTCGTCGGCAGGCGCTGCATCCGGGAGATCAGACTGCGTTGCATGCCCGAAGACATGCCATCCGCACCCGGCCGGGTCAAACCGCCAGGACCGGCCGGCGCGGCGTGCCGCCACCACTTTGGAGAGAGTGGCCGGCCAGACGCGGCGCCGCGGCTGACCCACGGCAGGCGCCGCGGGTTGGCGCAACCCCAAGTTCCGGCCTATATCCTTGGCAGCGTCGCTCCCCCCGATTGCCCCTGCCGGCCCTCCCAAGACCTGGCGCCTGTTTCGCAGTTCGATAGGAAACCGATGGAGAAGACCGAAGAAGAAGGCCACACCAATTACTGGATGCTTGGCCTGTTTGCTCTGATCGTCGGCGTCGTCACCGGGTGCGGTGCGGTGGTCTTCCGGTCATTGATCACCATCGTGCACAATATTCTGTTCTACGGCGAATTTAGCTGGGTCGGGCAGGGCAATGCCTTTGAAACGCCGAGCGCCTGGGGGCCGCTGGTGATCCTGGTGCCGGTGATCGGCGGCATGGGCGTGGTCTTCCTTGTCCGCACCTTCGCGCCGGAAGCCAAGGGCCACGGCGTGCCGGAGGTGATGGACGCGATCTACTATCGCGAGGGGCGGATCCGCCCGGTGGTGGCCTTCGTCAAGTCGGTGGCCTCCGCCCTGTCCATCGGCAGCGGCGCCTCGGTGGGCCGCGAGGGGCCGATCATCCAGATCGGCGCGTCGCTGGGCTCCACGCTCGGGCAGCTGGCGCGCATCCCCACCTGGCAGCGCATCACCCTGGTGGCGGCCGGTGCCGGTGCCGGCATCGCGGCGACGTTCAACACGCCGCTGGGGGCGGTGATGTTCGCCATCGAGCTGATGATGCCGGAATTCAGCACCCGCACCTTCCTGCCGGTGGTGGTTGCCACCGGTTCGGCCACCTATATCGGCCGGCTGGCCTACGGGCTCGATCCCGCCTTTGCCGTGCCGGTGCTGGACCCCGGCTTCCTGCATCCCATCCACCTGTCGACGTTGGCGGGCTTCGTGGTGCTGGGGCTGCTGTGCGGCGTTGCCGCCTGGGCCTTCGTGCGGCTGCTCACCGCCATGGAGGACTATTTCGAAGGGTCCTTCTGGTCCAAGCGGCCCTACCTCTCCCACGCCGTCGGCATGCTGGTGCTGGGCCTGATGATGTACGGGCTCCACCTCGGCTTCGGGCACTACTTCATCGACGGCGTCGGCTACGGCACCATCCAGTCGATCCTGCAGGGCGACATGACGTGGCTGGGCCTGCTGGCGCTGCTGTTCGTCGCCAAGCTGGTGGCGACGACCTTGAGCCTGGGCTCCGGCGCTTCAGGCGGGGTGTTCTCGCCCTCGCTGTTCATGGGGGCGACGCTGGGGGCCGCCTTCGGCGCCCTGCTGCTGCCGATGCTGCCGGAAACGGAATTCACCATCCCCGATTTCGCGGTGGTCGGCATGGCCAGCATGGTGGCCGCCGGCACCGGGGCGGCGATGACCGCCATCGTCATGATTTTCGAGATGACGCGGGACTACAACATCATCGTGCCGATGATCCTGGCGGTGTCGCTCGGCATCGGCGTGCGCCGCCTGCTGTCGAAGGAAAACATCTACACCATCAAGCTGGCCTGGCGCGGCAAGCGCATCCCGCGGGAACGCCACTCCAACATGTTCCTGGTGCGCCACGCCGAGGAGGTGATGACCCGCTCCATCACCGTGATGCCGGCGGACAAGCTGTTGCGCGAGGCGGTGGAAGAGCTGCACGACCTGCCGGAAGACAAGCGGATCACCCACATCATCGTCGACCGCGATGGCCATGTGGGCGGCGTGGTGGCGCTGCGCCAGCCCATGGGGGACCTGCAATGGGCGGTGGGAGACACCACGCTCGGCGAAATCGGCGACGACCGCTACGTGCTGACGCGCCCCGACGAGAGCATGTTCGTGCTGTTCCAGCGGTTCTCCCGCGGGCGGGCGGAGCGCGCGCTGGTGGTGCGCGGCGAGGGCGTGCCGCGGATCGACGACGTGGTGGGCGTGATCTCCAAGCGGCTGATCGCCGATGCCGTGCTGAAGAATTTCACCGCCTATAGCACCTGAGAGGGGCGCGGGTAGGGCGGTTCCTGCCCTCTTCTACTCCATGCGCCGGCGGAACAGCCACGAGGCGGTGCCCAGCGTCGCCACGGCGATCAGCGCCAACGGTATGGTGTCGGCCAGAATTTCCTCGGGTGGCAGGTCCTTCAGGAACACGCCCCAGACGATTTCCAGGAAGTAGCGCAGCGGGTTGATCAGCGTGATCGGCTGCAGCCAGTCCGGCATGTTGTCGATGGGCGTGGCCAGGCCGGACAGCAGCATGGCCGGCACCATGAACAGGAAGGCGCCGAGGATGGCCTGCTGCTGGGTTGCCGAAAGGGCGGAGACGAACAGCCCGACGCCGATCACCGCCAGCAGGTAGAACATGGCACTGCCATAGAGCAGCACCAGCGATCCCCTGAGCGGCACGCCAAACACGTAGACGGCCGCCAGGATGTAGACGGTGATGTGCACCGTGCCGATCATCATCGGCGGGATCACCTTGCCGATGAGGATCTCATGCGTGCGCAGGGGCGAGACCATGAGCTGGTCGAACGTGCCCAGCTCGCGTTCCCGGGCGATCGACAGCCCGGTCACCACCAGCCCCACCAGCAGGGCGATGGCCGCCACCAGGTTGGGCACCATGAACCACTGGTAGATGCGGTTGGGGTTGAACCAGGTGCGCGGCACCACCTGGAGATCGGGGATGTTGGGGTTGGCGGGCGCCACCTCGCGGGCCAGCGTGTTGACGATGCGGCTGAGGTAGCCGGCGACGATCTGGGCGGCGTTGGAGCGGCGGCCGTCGAGGATGATCTGCACCTCCGCCGGGCGGCCGGCGGCGATATCGCGGGAAAACTCCGGGCCGATCTGGATGGCGGCGATGGCGCTCTGTTCGTCGATGCCGGCTTGCAGCGCGTCCAGGCTGTCCACCGTCGCCACGGTGTTGAAGGTGGGAGCGCCTTCGATGCGCTGGATCAGCTCCACCCCCCAGCGCCCGGCATCGCGGTTGAGCACCATCACGTCGACATTGGTGACGTCCAGCGTCGCGGCGAAGGAGAAGATCACGAGCTGCATGATCGGCGGCACGATCAGCACCATGCGGCCGCGCGGATCGCGCAGGATCGCCAGCAGCTCCTTCACGATCAGGGCTCTGAGCCGGGTGCGCCACATCTCAGGCGATCCGCTTGCGCATGTTGCGGGCGGCCAGCACGAACAGCAGCGCGCCGATCGCCAGCATCACCGCCATGTGGGGCAGGAACATCGCCCAGATGTCGCCGGCCAGGAACACGCTCTGCAAACACGGGATCAGGTAGCGCGCCGGCACGATGAGCGTGAGGTACTGGATGATCTCCGGCATCGAGGAGATCTCAAACAGGAAGCCTGACAGCAGGAAGGACGGCAGGAACCCGGTGAACATCGCGAGCTGGGAGGCGAGGAACTGGTTCTTGGTGGCCGCGGAAATCAGCAGCCCCTGGCCCAAGGCCGGCACCAAAAAGCAGGCCGACACGGCATAGAGCGCCAGCACCGAGCCGCGGAAGGGCACGGCGAACACGAACACTGCCACCAGCACGCACACGGTCATGGACGCCAGGCCGAGCAGGAAGTAGGGCAGGATCTTGCCGGCCAGCAGCTCGGCTGCCGTAACCGGGGTGGCCATCATCGCTTCCATGGTGCCGCGCTCCCATTCCCGCGCCACCACCAGGGCGGTCAGCAGCGTGCCCACCAGCGTCATCACGATGGCGATGGAGCCGGGCACCAGGAAGTTGCGGCTGGCCAGTTCCGGGTTGAACCAGAAGCGCTGCTCCACGCTGATGGCAGGCTGGCCGGCGGTGCCGCCGGTCACGTCGGTCATGCGCATGCGCGCCCAGCCGGACACCACGCCCTGGGCGTAGTTTTCCACGAAGCTGGCGGTGTTGGGTTCCGAGCCGTCGACGATCACCTGGATGGTCGGCGTGCCGCGGCCGGCCCCTTCGGCGGCGAACTGGGCGGGGATGACGACGATGCCGCGCACCTCGCCCAGGATCAGCCGGTCTTCGAACTGGCGGCGGTCCTGGCCCACCTCCACCTCGAAATAGCGCGAGGCCTGGAAGCTGGCGGCGAGGTCGCGGATCACCGGGGTGGCCGCTTCCATCACCACGCCGATGCGCGTGCGCGTGGCATCCAGCGAAACGCCGTAGCCGAACAGGAACAAGAGGATCATCGGCAGCACCAGGGCGATCAGGATCGACGAGGGATCGCGCACCACCTGGGTGCTTTCCTTCAGCACCAGGGCGGCGAAGCGGCGCATACGGCCGGAGGTGCCGGGGCTGTGGGCGGGGGCTGCGGGGGCTGCGGAGCCCGTGGGGCCGGTCGTGCTCATGCCGCCACCGCCGCTTCGGACCGGCGGACCAGCGCCACGAAGGCATCCTCCATGGTGGGGTCGGGTGCTGCGGGGCCGGCCACCTGGGCCTTCAGCTCGTCGGGCGACCCCAGCGCAATGGAGTGGCCGCGGTAGATCAGCGAGATGCGGTCGCAGTATTCCGCCTCGTCCATGAAATGGGTGGTCACCAGCACGGTGACGCCCTTTTCCACCAGCCCGTTGATGTGCGACCAGAACTCCCGCCGGGTGATGGGATCGACGCCGGAGGTCGGTTCGTCGAGGAACAGGGCTTCCGGCTCGTGCAGCACCGCACAGGCCAGCGCCAGGCGCTGCTTCAGGCCCAGCGGCAGGTCCTTGGCCGACATGCTAAGATGCGGGCCGAGATCGAAGATCTCCACCATGAGCTGGCTGCGCTCGCGCCGCCGCCGCCGGGACAGCCCGTACACGCCGGCGAAGAAGGCGAGGTTCTGGGCGACGGAGAGATCGCCGTAGAGCGAGAATTTCTGCGCCATGTAGCCCAGGCGGTTGCGCGCCTTGGCGCCGGCGTGGCGCAGGTCGAACCCCGCCACCCGGCCTTCGCCGGCGGTCGGTTTCAGCAGGCCGCACAGCATCTTGAAGGTGGTGGACTTGCCGGCACCGTTGGGGCCGAGCAGCCCGAAGATCTGGCCGCGGGGAATGGCGAAGGTGATGTCCTCCGCCGCGGTGAAATCGCCGAAGCGCTTGGTCAGCCCGCGCGCTTCGATCACCGGTGCGGTGTCTTCCATCGGCAGCGGGGTGGCGGCATCGGCCAGCGCGGAGCGGCCGCCGGGGCCGCCGCCCAGCAGGTCGACGAAGGCATCCTCAAAGCGCGGTTCGGCCGGCTGGATGCGGTGGCCTTCGCCGGCCACCTGGCGGGCCAGTGCCGCTTCGTCCTCCGCCGGGGCCAGCACCAGGCGCACCGCATCGCCCTGGACGACGCCGTCCACCACGCCGTCGCGGTCCAATGCTGCGGCCAGCACCCGGCGGCGCTGCCCGTTGCCGCCGGCCAGCTTGAACACGCGGCCGGCAACACGGGCGGTCAGGTCCGCGGGCGGGCCGGCGAACAGCAGCTTGCCCTGGTTCAGCAGCAGCACCCGGTCGCAGGCTTCCGCTTCATCCAGATAGGCGGTGGACCAGACGACGCCGATGCCCTCCTTCGTCAGGTCGTCCACCATGGCCCAGAGGTCGCGGCGCGAGATCGGATCGACGCCGACGCTGGGCTCGTCCAGTAGCAGCAGCCGCGGCTTGCGCAACAAGGCACAGGCCAGCCCCAGCTTCTGCTTCATGCCGCCCGACAGGCGGCCGGCGAGCCGGGAGGTGAAGCGCTTCAGGTCGGTGAAGGTGAGGAGCTGATCGAACACCGCGGGCCGTTCGGGCTTGGGCAGGCCGCGCAGATCGGCATAGAGGCGCAGGTTTTCCGCCACCGACAGGTCTTCGTAGAGGCCGAAACGCTGGGGCATATAGCCGATGGCGCGCTGGATGCGGGCGGCCTCCCGCCCGGTGTCGAAGCCCAGTACCTCCAGCCTGCCGCCGTCGGCCTGCATCAGCCCGGTCATCAGGCGGATCAGCGTGGTCTTGCCGGCGCCGTCGGGGCCCACCAGCCCGGTGATCTCGCCGCCGCGGATGTGGCCGGACACGGCGTCGAGCGCCGGCGGGGCGGTGCCGAAGCGCTTGCTTACCGCCTCCAGGCGCACCAGGTCCGGCGCCTCCGCGGCGGCGGTCATTGGGAGGCGTCCGCCGGCGCGGCGTCGGGCACCCGCACGGTTACCGGCATGCCCTGGCGCAAGCCGCTGTCCGGCGCATCCACCACCACGCGCAGGCGATAGACGAGATCGGCGCGCAAGTCGGTGGTCTCCACCGCCCGCGGGGTGAATTCCGCCACCGGGGAGATGAAGCCGATCTGCCCGGCATAGGGATGGTCGGGCGCCGTATCGGTCACCACCTCCACCGCCAGGCCAGGGTGGATGCGGCCGAGATCGGGTTCGGAGATGTAGGCGCGCACCCACACCGGGGTTTCCAGCGACAGCACATAGACCGTCTCGCCCGCCGCCACCACGGCCCCCGGCTCGCGTACCCGCGACAGGATGGTGCCGGTGGAGGGCGCTTCCAGCGCGGTGTCGTCCAGCGCGGTGCGCGCCGAGGCCAGGTTGGCGTCCGCCAGTTCCAGTTCCGCCCGGGCGGCGGCGATTTCTTCCGGCCGTGTGCCTTCTTCCAGCAGGTTGAGGGCTTCTTCGGCAGAGGTGACGCGGGCGGCCGCCTGGTCCCGCGAGGCCAGGGCTTCGTCCAGGCTGGCCTGGGAGATGGTGGTGCCTTCGCGCAGGCGGCTGGCGCGCTGCAGCGCCTGTTCGGCGTTGTCGAGGGCCGCCCGCCGTTCCGCCACGGTGGCGCGGGCCTGGGCGATTTCCGCCTCGCGCGGGCCGGCGACGCGCTCGTCCAGCGTGGCGGTGCGGATGGCCACCTGGGCCTGCTGGGCGCGCAGCGTGTCCTCGTAGGGCCGGGCATCCAGGCGGGCCAGCACCTGGCCCTCGTCCACCCGGTCGCCTTCGTCCACCGCCATATCGGCGACGCGCCCGCCGACCCGGAAGGCCAGCTCCACCTGGCGGATATCGACATTGCCGTAAAGGGTCAGCCGGCCGGTGTCCCCATCCGTCCAGCCCAGGCGGGCCGGCACGTCGAACTGCCAGGCGGCGATGCCGGCCGCGGCGAGCAGGATGACCAGGACGGCGAGACGGCGCTTCATGGAACAACCTCCCCAGGCGACAGCGTGGCCACCAGCTCGCCCACCAGCGCGCGAACGGCGTCGGCCTCGCGCGGGCCGATTTCCTCCCAGCCCAGCCGGGCCAGCACGGTGGCGCGGCCGGTGCGGAACATCAGGATGCTGCCGAACAGCGCCAGGGTGCGCAGGCGCACATGCGGGCTGTCGGGCGTTTCGCCGAGGACGGTGGCGACCAGCCGGCCGGCCACCTCCATCATCGGCTGCATGACGCCGCCCTGGATGCGCCGGAAGGCTTCGGTGGGGGCCATCTGCTCGCGGATGATGAAGCGTGCCCAGGCTTCGGAGTCCCGGCTGATGAACAGCCCGACCACGGTATCCGCCAGTTCCGCCAGCAGCGCCCGCGCTTCGCCGACGCTGAGCCCGCCGGCGCGGTCGGCCTCGGCGATGCGGCCGCGCAGTCGCTCGCGCTTGGCTGCCACATGGGCGGAGATGCGGACGACCAGATGCTCCGCCGCGGCGACGTACAGGCCTTCCTTGCCGCCGAAATAGTAGGGGATGGCCTGGAGGTTGACGCCGGCCGCCTGGGCCAGCCGCCGCGTGGTGGTGCCGTCGTAGCCTTGGCGGCCGAACACGTCGATGGCGGCATCCAGCAGCTTCTGGCGGGTGATGTCGCCGCGATCCGTCGGGGCTTCGGGCGGGGGCGATGGGTCGATCTCGCGGTCCATGGTGCGGTTATAGATCATACGACCGATTAAGTCAATCGAATGAAACAGAGGCGGCGGCCTGCCTGCTGGGCCAGGGCCGCAAAACTCCGCTTGACTCTCTACCGAACGGTAGGTAGACAAAGGGCGCATCAACAGTCCCATCGGGAGGTTCCCATGACCGCAGACCTGACCTGGCTCACCCTCACCGCCGTCCTCGTTGGCCTGATGTGGCTGCCCTACACCCTGGAACGCATCCTGCGCATCGGCCTCATCGGCGCCACCGGCTACAACCCGGACAGCGGTGTCGCCGGCTTCAGGCAGGCCGACGAAACGCCGCCCGCCTGGGCGCGCCGCGCCCATGCCGCCCACGCCAATGTGACGGAAAGCTTCCCGGTGTTCGTGGCCCTGGTGCTCACCGCCCATGTGGCGGGCCTGGCCGAAGGCGTCGTCACCACCGCCGCGGCCGTCTACTTCTTCGCCCGGCTTGGCCACGCCGTGTGCTACTGGCTGGGCATCCCGCTCTTGCGCACGCTGTCCTTCTTCGCCGGGCTCGGCGCCTTCGTGGCCATCGCCATCGTGCTGCTGAGTGCGGTGTAGTCTGATCGAAGGCGCACTGGAAACGGCATCAGCCGCCGTGCCGGGCGATCTCCGGTCCGGTGGCTGGTGCCATTTGACGGAAAGCACGTTGGGGAGCTTGCGATGACGGACCCGACCCCAGTTGCCGTGATCGGCGGCCTCGGCACCGGCCTCAGCGCCCATCTGGCCGCCCGGCTGGCGGCGCGCGGTTATCGCGTGGCCGGCCTGTCGCGCCGCGGCACGCCGCCGCCGGCCGCAGCACCGGATTGCCGCAGCTATGCCTGCGACATCGCCGATGCCGCAGCGGTGGCCGCCGCCTTTGCCGCCATCCGCACCGAGCTGGGCGCCCCCAGCCTCTACATCCACAACGCCTCCCAGCGGGTGATCGGCGACTTCCTGGAGACCGCACCGGAGGATTTCGAGCGGCTGTGGCGCACCGCCTGCCTGGGTGCCGTGCTCTGCGCGCAGCAGGTGCTGCCGGACATGCTGGCGGCCGGGCGCGGCACGCTGATCTTCACCGGCGCCACCGGCTCGCTGCGCGGCGGCGCCCGCTTCAGCGCCTTTGCCTCCTCCAAATTCGCGGTGCGGGCACTGGCCCAGTCGCTCGCCCGCGCCTATGGCGCCCGTGGCATCCATGTGGCCCATGTGGTGATCGACGGGATCATCTGGTCCGACAGCGTGGCCGAACGCCACGGCATGGCGCAGGAGGACTGCCTCGACCCCGGTGCCATCGCCGATGCCTATTTGGCGCTGGCCGATCAGCCGCCATCATGCTGGAGCCATGAGATCGACCTGCGGGTGGCGAAGGAGAGCTTCTAGTGCCTGACAGCAGCCTCAACATGGACCTCGCCCAGCCGGTGGCGATCGATGCCGAAACGGTGGAGTGGGCACCGTCGCCGCTGCCCGGTGTGGACCGCCGGCGCCTGGAGCGCGAGGCGGCGGAACACGGCCGCGCCACCTCCATCGTGCGCTATGCGGCGGGGGCGTCGTTCTCCCAGCATCTGCACCCGGCCGGCGAGGAATACCTGGTGCTGGACGGCACCTTCTCCGACGGCGACGGCGACTTTTCCGCCGGCTTCTATGTGCGCAACCCGCCGGGGTCGCGCCATGCCCCGTTCAGCCGCCCGGGCTGCACCCTGTTCGTCAAGCTCTGCCAGATGCAGCCGGGCGAGCCACATGTGGCGGTGGACACGCGGGCCGGCCGCTGGCAGCCGGGGCGCTGCGCCGGCCACGAGGTGCTGGCGCTTTACGCGGGCGAGGCGGAAACCGTGGTGCTGGAACGGCTGGCGCCGGGTACCGATCTGGGGGAAGAGGCCGGCCATGGCGGGCTGGAAATCCTGGTGCTGGACGGCGTGCTGACGGTGGACGGGGTGCCCCGCGGCCGCCACACCTGGCTGCGCGTGCCGGCCGACACCGGCGTGGCGCTGGCCAGCGGCACCGGGGCTGCCTGGTGGGCCAAGCGCGGCCATCTGCCGGGGCGGGGCTGACCAGCGTGACCGCGCCCGATCGCCGCAACCAGATCCTCGATGCCGCCCAGGAGCTGATCCAGACCCGCGGCTATTCCGCCATGAGCTTCCAGGACATCGCGCTCAAGGTCGGCATCCGCAAGCCCAGCATCGTCCACCACTTCCCGTCCAAGAACGCGCTGGGTGAAGCCGTGGTACGGCGCTACCGGGAAACCTTCGCCGCGGTGCTGGCCGGTGTGGACGCCGATCCCGACAAGACGGTGTGGGACGCGCTGGAGATCTATTTCGGCCCGTACCTGGATTTTGCCGGCACGCCCGACAAGGTGTGCCTGTGCGGCGCCCTGGCCGGCGAGGCCATGGCCCTGCCGGTGGAGATGCGCCACGAACTGGCGCTGTTCTTCGAAGGCCATGAACGCTGGCTGGAGGGCATCTTGCGGCGCGGTGCCGACGCCGGGCTGTTCCGCCTGGCCGACCGCCCGGACAAGATGGCGCGCTTCCTGTTCTGCGCGCTGCAGGGTGCACTGCTGGCCAAGCGGGCCACCGGCGACCTGCAGCAGCTTACCGACGTGATGGACACCATCCGCGCCACCCTGCGGCCCGGCGGGGCCTGAGGCCGGGCGCCGGCGGGTAGGCATCCCCAATGGTATTGCCTGCAAACCGCTGCAATAGGCCGCGCCGCGATCATCCGGCGCACCTTGGCCGGCGAATCGCCCGGAATGAATGCCATCACCTCAAACAAAATTTTAAGATCTAGCGATAATATTGGGATTTCGACGCCCCTGGGCAAATATAATAGTGAGAGCCAGGTCGGTTCTACTCAAAGTTCTGCCCACGTTCCAGTTGTGGCCCTCAGAGGGCGGCGCTACATTGAGAAAATTCCGGCAAGCTCTGCACAATTCCCCCAATGGATGATTTGATTGAGAAAGTCGGCGGTCGACGGTTTCTCGCAGTTGCGGTCGCCGCCGTAGCGCTGGCGGTGACCCTTGTCGTCTGGCGGGTCGAACGCGACCTCGAACGCCAGGTGATGCAAGAAGCTTTCGCCAGCCGCATCCGGCTGATCGAGGCGCGCATCGTCAACCGCATGGCCGCCTACGAACAGGTGCTGCGCGGCGGCGTGGCGGTGTTTTCGGTGTTTCAGCCGGTCACCCGGGCGGACTGGCGCAACTACGTCTACCTCCTCGATCTCGACCGCGAATATCCGGGCATCCAGGGGGTCGGCTTCGCCCAGCGGATTCGGCCCGACGAGCGGGCGAACCATGTGGCGGCGGTGCGCGCCGACGGCTTCCCCGACTACGACATCCGGCCGCCGGGCGACCGCGAGGAGCTGACCTCCATCGTCTTTCTGGAGCCGTTCGACGCGCGCAACCGCGCCGCCTTCGGCTACGACATGTTTTCCAACGAGATCCGCCGCGCCGCCATGGAGCGGGCGCGCGACACCGGGCAGGCCGCCCTGTCGGGCCGGGTGGAGCTGCTGCAGGAGATCACCGAAGAGCGGCAGGCGGGTTTCCTGCTCTACCTGCCGGTCTATGCGCCGGGCAGCGATCCGCAAACCGCCGAGGCGCGGCGCGAAGCACTGTCCGGCTACGTCTACAGCCCCTTCCGCGCCACCGACCTGATGCGCGGCATCCTGCAGGGCGAGTTCCCGCAGATCGACCTGGAAGTGTTCGACGGTCCGGCCGCCGACGAGGCGGAACTGCTCTTCTCCAACGTTGACGCCGCCGCCGCCGCCTTGTCGCCCGAGCTTGTGCAGACCGCCACCATCGAGGTGGCCGGCCGGCCCTGGACCATCGCCTTCCGCTCCACGCCCGCCTTCGTGGAGGAGATGCAGTCGCCGCTCTCCACCGTGCTGCTGGTGGGCGGACTGGTCGTCACCGTTCTGGTGTTCGGCACCGTGTGGACGCTGGCCAGCGCGCGGGGGCGGGCGGTGCGCCTGGCGGAATCCATGGCGCGCACGCGGGAGAACATCGAGGCCAAGTTCCGCGACCTCTTCGCCTATGCGCCGGACGCCATCGTCATGGTCGGGGCCGACGGCAAGATCCAGGACGTCAACCAGCAGGCCGAAGCAACCTTCGGGTTCGCCCACGATGAGATCGTCGGCCAGCCCGTGGAGATCCTGGTGCCGGAGACGCTGGGGCGCAGCCATGTCGGCCTGCGCAACGCCTATGTGAACGCGCCGCAGCGGCGCACCATGGCCGCCGGCAGCCTGGACCTGCGCGGCCGCCGCAAGGACGGCTCCACCTTCCGTGCCGACATCAGCCTGACGCCGCTGGCCTCCGGCCAGGAAACGGTGGTTGCCGCCACCGTGCGCGACCTGACCGAGCGGATCGCCATGGAAAAGCAGCTCAGCCAGGCCCAGAAGATGGAGGCGATCGGCCAGCTCACCGGCGGCATCGCCCATGATTTCAACAACATGCTTAGCGTCGTCGTCGGCAACCTCGATCTGATCGAACCGCAGGTGCAGGGCGATACGCGGGTCGCCAAGCGGCTGCAGGCGGCGATGGACAGCGCGCTCCGCGGGGCGGAACTGACGCGCCGGCTGCTCGCGTTTGCCCGCCAGCAGCCGCTGGAACCGCAAGCCATCGACCTCAACCAACGCCTGCCGGAGCTGGAAGCCATCCTCACCCGCATGCTCGGCGAAGCCACCGTGGTGAAGGTGGCGCCGGGCCGGCGGCTGTGGTGGTGCATCGCCGACCCGTCCCAGGTGGACAACGCCATCCTCAACCTGGCCATCAACGCCCGCGATGCCATGCCCGGCGGCGGCACCCTGGTGATCGAGACCGCCAACCTCACCATCGACGACACCGTGACCGCCAAGGACCAGGACGTGTCGCCCGGCGACTACGTGATGCTGGCCGTGACCGACACCGGCACCGGCATGTCGCCGGAGGTGCTGGAGCACGCCACCGAGCCCTTCTTCACCACCAAGGAGGTGGGGCGCGGCAGCGGGCTCGGCCTCAGCATGGTGTTCGGCTTTGCCCAGCAATCGGGTGGCTATCTGAGGATCTACAGCGAGCTTGGCCACGGCACGACGGTGAAGATCTACCTGCCGCGCACCTCCGCCCCGGACGGCGACCATCCGGCGAGCGCGGTGGCCGAAGGGGCCGCACCGGGCGGCGGCGAGCGCGTTCTGCTGGTGGAGGACAACCCGGAACTGCGCGAGGCGGTGGGCGCCCAGCTCATCGATCTCGGCTACAAGGTGGAGGCGGTCGGCCACGCCAAGGCAGCACTCGACCACCTGGCGAAGGACGCCGCAGTCGACCTGCTGTTCACCGATATCGTCATGCCCGGCGGGATGAGCGGCTTCGAGCTGGCGCGCGAGGCGCGGCGGCGCCACCCGGAGCTGAAGATCCTGCTGACCACCGGCTATGCGGCCACGGCCGCCGGCGACGGGCTGGAAAGCGAGTTCGGCGCCACCGTGCTGTCCAAGCCCTACCGGATGGAAGAACTGGCCCAACGCCTCCGCACCGTGCTGTCGGGAGAGTGAGGGGCATCCTTTTCTGGCGCGCTCCAACAGGATACGCTCGCTAAGAGCGAAACCTATTGGACGAGCCCGCCTACCATGGATGACGACGCCCAGAAACTCGATGCAACGACTAAAGCGACATCGCTAGTCGCCAAGCGTTTCGACAAGGATGACGTAGTCACTGGACTAAAGAGGTCCTTCAAACACCTCGGCCGAGCGATCGCCAATGGAATAGCGTTGTACCCCGCCGGTAGCGAGTCCATCGCCAGCGTCATCGACAGTGTGCTCGAAATCCCTGCGGAATTCGTAGAGGGCATGCGCCCTGAATCCAGAGCTTGGACGCTGGTCCATCGTGCTGCTGGCCAAGCAATCTTAGAACTAATGGCTCCAGTAGTGGAGATGCATCCCGAGATACAAGACGACTACGGTAAAGAATTAGGTAGGCTTCCCAACGTCAATCTGAAGGATGCGGAGTTCGAGATCGCAGTCGATTTTTTTGATCAGCCAGTAGCACTTCCAATAGCGCAAGCGATCAAACGTACATTTGAATCCTGGCTGCGCGACATTCATCTGCCGACCATAGAGGTCCGAACGGTCGTCGGGCGGTTTGACAGTTTTTGGGCTGCTGCGCTGCACGACGAATGGCGCCGGCATGCCGAGGCGTACAAGCCTGTTCTGGAGGCACTAAGCAGCCCGTTCGCTAGAGCCGATCAGATCGAACGAGCCTGGGCGCGCCACAGACTTGAATTGATCAAGCTTCGCGAAACTCCGATTTTCGGAGAGACCTTTTCGTTGAAGGACATCTATGTCCGGTTGCGGGCTGCGTACAAACAAGATGAAAAATCAGCAACTGTTGTAGATTTGCACAGCGCCGTGCAGAGCTGGCTTGAGAAACCTGACAAAGACCATGCTGTCATGCTGGTTCGCGGTGGTCCGGGCAGTGGCAAGTCTTCTTTCACGCGAATGTTAGCTTCGGAACTAGCAGAGCAAAATGTTGTCCGCGTTGTCCATGTACCCCTTCAGCGCAGCCTTATCATTAAGGAAAGGCTTGGGCAGAGCCTTGATCAATACCTCGGAGAATGGTGCGCTTCAGCCCATTTCCCCATGCGAATGTTTACCGACTGGAATCCTGCAAGTGCCTCGCGTCGATATTTATTGATCTTCGACGGACTCGACGAATTTGGAGGCGAGGAACGCGAGGCAGCCAGGGATGCTGAGCGTCTGCTGGATAGAATCCATGATCAGTTAGAGATTTGGAATCAAAGTCGTTGTCTTGTACAAGCACTGGTAACGGGTCGCCCAGCAGTTATTCAGGCGGTAGCGAAGACAGCATCACCGAAAGGGCCGCGGAATCTTGAGGTTCTACGATACTATTACAGAGTCGGTAGCGCAGAACGAAATGTTCTGAACGATCCCCATGGTCTTCTGACAGGTACAAGCGCCGATCAACGCGAGGATTGGTGGCGCCGTTATACCGCGCTCAAGCCCAAGGCAGACGGCGCTGCGCGGCGACGCCTTCTCGACTCACGCCTAGACTCGCTGTCTTCCGAACCACTGTTGCTCTATCTCCTCGTCCTCAGCGGCTACCACAATCAAGAGATTGCTCGAGAAAGAACAAATCTGAACGGTGTCTATCGTTTGCTATTCACACAAGTGTCCAAGGGCATGCACGGCGGAGGCCGTAGAAAAACTAGGATTGAGCTTGGCGAAGATTTTGATGAAATCATGGAAACGCTCGCGTTGGCGGCATGGTATGGCAACGGAAGGACTGCAACAATTAGGCAGGCAGTTGCGCTATGTTCTACGAACGAGCTTGGCGAAAAGATAAATACTTTTATGGATGAGAGCGGGCAAGCGCTTCGTCTGCTCGCGGCTTCCTATATGCACAGTGTAGAGAGTATTGGTAGGAACCCGGCCTTCGAATTTACCCATAGATCATTTCGAGAATATCTGACTGCCCGCCGGCTTGTGCGTGAAATTGATACAATATTCAAGTCCTCAGGAGATGGAAAGGACCAGGATTTATTAAGGATGGGCCTGAAAAAATGGCTCCGTATGTGTGGTTTGCAGCCGGTGACGCGCGAGATTGTTGCTTTTCTTCGAGATGAAATCAGATGGCGACATGCTCAACAACCGGAGACCAACAAAATAATCAACTGGAAGACTACGCTTGAAATGCTCTTCAAGCTCAATCTGGACGAAGGTATGCCGGCATTTGACGGGGCTAGGTCGTATCGACAGGCAGTCGCTCGTGCCTTGAACGCAGAAGAGGCGCTGCTGGCAGCAATAAATGCCTGTGCTCTGGCGACAGAATCGGTCTGGACGCTAGATTGGGGTGACGATCCTTGCGCTGCAGCCAAGCTCATAGGCCGTTTGAGGCGGGGGCTGGCGGCGGTGGCCATGCCTCTCAGTTTGACACTGCTCGGTGGGATGCCACTCGCTCGACAGGGCCTCTGGTGCGTTGACTTGGGCGGCGCGGATCTGCGGCGTGCAGATTTCCAGCACGCGGATCTGAGACGCGCTGACCTGCGACGTGCAAAGCTCGGACTTGCCAATCTGCGGCGCGCGAACCTACGGAGAGCCAATCTCGTGGGTGCCAACCTTGTGGGCGCCAATCTTCGGCGTGCGAATCTTGGAAACGTGAACCTCGGTGGCGCAAACCTACGGGACGCAAAGCTCTACTGTGCAGACCTTCGGCGTGCGAACCTTGAGGGTGCGAACCTTGGTCACGCCAATCTTGTCGGGGCCAGCCTTGACGGCGCTGATCTAAGACGCGCGAACCTCGACGGCGTCAGACTCACGAAGAAGCAACGCGCGGAAGCGATTTTCGACTGAGTTTTGCACCGCCCCCAGCCCCTCCACACCTCCCGAACCGCGCTCAGAAGATCGCGGCGGCCAGGACGTCGCCATAGGCTTCGTAGACGAAGCCGCCCCAGCCTGGTGACAGCGTGTCGTCCCAGGCGGTCGATGTGTATTCCGATCCCAGCGCCATGATGTTGTGCACCGGCCAATCCTTGGAATGCTTGGCGTAGGCCGGAAGGTTGATCAGCGGGAACTTGGCCTTGGTGTTGGGCAGCTTGCCGATGTCCAGCTTGGTGGCGGCGTCGGCGACCTTCCTGATGTAGCGGGCGGTGGCGAAGATGTTGAACTCGTCGCACACCAGCAGATGGGCGATGTCCTTGTGCGACAGGGCCCCCCAGGTGGCCGGCCACAGCAGGTCGCGGAACAGCTCGTTCTTGCGCGCGGTGGAAACCACCACCTGGCCCAGCCCGATGGAGGTGTTGCCCTCCATGATCGAGAGCGCCGCGGTCAGGTCCTTGGCGTCCTCGTTCTTCGACTGGTCGCGCTGTTCGGCCAGCATGAAGCCGGCGATCAGGGCGGGTTCCAGGTTGTGCTTCTTGCCGGCGAGCTTGGCGATGTCCGCCCGCGTCGGCAGCCCGTTCACGTAGGAGTGGGGCATGCTGGTGACGATGGCCTGCTTCATCAGCACCAGCGCCTGGTCCTTGCGCTGGCGCGGCGTCAGCGTGCGCAGATAGTCGGGCAGGCTGCCGGGGATCGGGTTGGAGTATTTCTGGTAGACCTTCGGGTAGTTCTTCTCGCCGCGGGCCAGCTTGTACTTGTCGGTCACCCCGATGCTCAGCGAATGCGGGTTCACGCCGGTGGCGCCGACGCCGGAAAACGGCTGATCGGCGGCACCGAACAGCTTCTTGTAGTGCTTGGGGTCCAGTGCGGTGCTGGTGCCCAGCCCGCCCATGGCGCGCATGCCCTGGTGCATTTCGAAGCTGAAGGTGAAGGTCTGGGCGTAGTTGAAGCCCATGAACATTTCGCCTTCGTCGAACATCATGATCTTGATCTGCTTCAACATCTTGTCGAAGGCGGCGCGCGTGGTCAGCTTGGCCCCGCTCATCTGGATCAGTTTGATGCGATTTTCGGAATCGTCGACGCGGGAGACCAGCGCGTCCAGCATGTCCTCGCTGTCCAGGTCGTTGACCGTCTTGTCGAAGTTGGAATCGCGGCGGACGAGGCCGAGGATCTCGATCTCCTCATCGGCGGTCACGGCCCAGTCGTTGGCCGCATAGGACAGCTCGTAGATGATGCGGTCGGCCGTCCAGGTGTTGCAGGCGATACCGGCATGGCGCTGGCGGATGGGGCCGGCGGCGAGCCCGCGGGCAACGCGGCGGGCCACCCGTTCGGCTTCCCGTTCGGCCGGGCTTCCCGGCGGTTCCAGATGCAGCGGGCCGGGGCGGCGGCCTTGCAGGGTGTGGCAGATCTCATGCGCCAGCAGGCGGACGGCACGGTCCCCCGGGTCCGCCACCGCCGCCAGATCGGCCGACAGCAGGATGTGGCAGCCCACCGCCACCGCATCGGCACCGAGCAGGCCGGCGACGGCGGCGGCCGTGTTGCCGCGGTGAAGGCGCACAGCATCGAGGGAGGCGGCGAAGCGGGCTTCCAGGCTGGCGCGCAGGCCCGGCGGCAGCGGCGTGCTGCCGGCAGGATGGGATCTCCGTGACGCCAGGTGGGTCGGTTGGATGCGCTGCACGGCGGCCCCTCCCCATCGCCGGCGGCCGCGAGCGGACCGCCTGGGAGAAGCCTAACCAACACCTCCGATGGCGCTCAAACCCTTTGTTTGTGTGGATTTGTCGCGCTGGAAATTAACCGGAGGATGGCGGCGGGACGAAGACGGGGCCGGCTACACAACCTCTCGTACATCCGTCAGGTGGCCGGCAAAGGCGGCGGCGGCGGCCATGGCGGGGCTGACCAGATGGGTGCGCCCGCCGCGGCCCTGGCGGCCTTCGAAGTTGCGGTTGGAGGTGGAGGCACAGCGCTCGCCCGGCTCCAGCCGGTCGGCGTTCATCGCCAGGCACATGGAACAGCCCGGCTCCCGCCAGTCGAACCCGGCCTCGCGGAACAGCGCATCCAGCCCCTCACCTTCGGCCTGTTCCTTCACCAGGCCGGAGCCCGGCACGATCATGGCGTGCACGCTGTCGGCCACCTTGCGGCCCTGCTTCACCTGGGCCTCGCAGACCGCGGCAACCGCCCGCAGATCCTCGATGCGGCCGTTGGTGCACGAGCCGATGAACACCTTGTCCAACGGGATCTCGGTCATCGGCGTGCCGGGCTTCAGGCCCATATAGTCCAGCGAGCGCCTGGCCGCGGCCTGGCGGCCGGCATCGGCAAAGCTGTCGGGGTCGGGCACCGCACCGGTGATCGCCACCGTATCCTGCGGGCTGGTGCCCCAGGTGACGGTGGGCGGGATCGCCGGGCCATCCAGCGTGACTTCCTTGTCGTAGGCCGCCCCGGCATCGCTGGGCAGGGTGCGCCAATAGGCTTCCGCCTGCTCCCACTGGCCGGCCTTGGGCGCCATGGGGCGGCCCTTGATATAGGCAAACGTGGTGTCGTCGGGTGCGATCAGCCCGGCCCGGGCGCCGCCTTCGATCGACATGTTGCACACGGTCATGCGCCCTTCCATGGAAAGTGCCTGCACCGCATCGCCGGCATATTCGATCACATGGCCGGTGCCGCCCGCCGTGCCGATGGTGCCGATGATCGCCAGGATCATGTCCTTCGCCGTCACCCCCAGCGCCAGGTCGCCGTTGACGGTGATGCGCATGTTCTTGGC
>JAGQRL010000303.1 GCA_020425485.1 Rhodospirillaceae bacterium | reverse complement strand
TCGCGCCTCGGGCTGCTCTATTGCGGCCTGCTCAGCCTGGGGCTGCTGCTGGTGGCCCAGATGGACGGAATCGCCTTCCAGATCCTGTGGCCCAACTGGCCGGTGTGGAACGCCTGGGCGGCCCTGCCGATCCTGGTTGCCGTGTGCGCCGGCGGCGTGTTCGTCCTGGGCCGCATCCAGGAGAATGCGCCCAGGCAGCGCCGGGTGTGCGACCTGATCGCCCTGGCCACGCTGGCCAGCCTGGCCCTGGCCGCGGTGCTGCCGTCGGCGCTGATCGCCATGGCGACGTCCGTGTTCCTGGTGGCCGTTCTGGCCGCCCATGCCGGCCTGCTGGCGGTGCTGACCCGCCAGCTTCCCACCGCCGGCTGGCTGATCGTCAGCGGGGCCGTACTGGCCGCGGTGCTGGCCGGCGGCGCCATGGTGGCGCTGGCGCTGGAACTCGACCTGCCGGGCGTGGTGGCGGACCAGCCGCAACGGCTGATCTTCCTCATCTTCGCCTTCACCATCATGGCGGTGGTGCCCGCCGGCACCCTGAGCCTGAGGCGCGCCCATGAAGCCGCCCTGCTGCGCGAAATCGATGCCGCCCGACGGGAGGCGGAAAAGAACCGCCAGTTGTTCGAGATGGAAACGCGCTATGCCCGGGCGCGCGATCTGGCGGCCTCGCGCCGGCGCGAGTTGCAGCACGCCTCCCACGACCTGAAGCAGCCGCTCGCCTCGCTCCGCCTGTCGCTCGATGCGCTGCTGGCCGACCGCGACCGCTCCACCCGGACCCGCCTGGCCGATGCGTTCGACTATCTGGACGGGCTGGTGAGCGGCCTGAGCGCCCGCCGCGACGATGCGGCCGACGCCACGGCACCGCCACCCGCCGGCGACGCCGGCGATGTGGCGGACCCCGCCGAGCCCACCGAGCCCTACTCCGTCACCCTGATCACCGGCACCATCGAACAGATGTTTGCCGAGGAGGCGGCGGCGAAGGGCCTGGCCTTCACCTGCACGGGCGCCGATGCGGTGATCGAACGGCCGGTGCTGCCGATGCTGCGCCTGATCGCCAACCTCACCTCCAACGCCATCAAGCACACGGCGGCGGGCGAGGTGCGCGTGGCCGCCGGGCCGGCGGAGGGTGCTGCCGCCTTCGTGGAGGTGGCGGATACCGGGCCCGGCCTGTCGGCGGAAGATCTGGCCCGCCTACGCCAGCCGGGGATCAAGGGCGAGGCGTCCGAAGGGTCGGGCTGGGGGCTTGCCATCGTCGACGACCTGGCCGCCAAGCTGGGTGCCACCGTGGAATTCCACACCGCCCCCGGCGCCGGCATGCGGGTGCGCATCCTGATCTGACCGGCTGCAGCGCTGGGAATTCCGTCAGGCGACGTTGGTCAGCCGGTCCACCTGCGCCCGGCCCGCAGCATCCCAGGCATAGCGGTAGTGGTCGCCCTGGGTCACCGGCACGGCCAGCCGCGGCTTGTAGAGCACGATATTGCAGCCGCCGGCCCGGCGCACGCTGTCGAACACGATGCCGTCGGCACCCGCCCGGCGCAGCGTTTCGCCGAAACTCTGGCTCGCCGCGTAGCTGGCGAGATCGGGCTCGAACAGCTCTGCTGCTTCAGCTTGGCGCCCGCGCAGGTCGTGCAGGTCCGCTTTGGGCGTGCTCAGCAGCTCGCGCATCTGGATGGTTGCCGGGAACCCGGCGGCCGATGCCTTGAGCCGGCGCGTGTGGTGATAGAGCGTCTCGCCAATCGCCGTTTCCAGTTCGCAGGCGGCGTACCAGGCTCCCAGCTCTGCGGCGTTGAAGCGGCCGCCGCCGGGCGCCGGGTGCAGGAAGGCGGCCATGGCCAGCGACGCGCCGGGAGCATCGACCGCCCAGTCTGCCCGCGGGATGGCGTCGAGCCGTCCCAAGGCACCGGTCAGCCGGTCGTTGGTCAGGCTTTCCAGCTCCATCGCCGCACGGGCGTCTTCCGGCGCCACCAGATCGTCGAACACGCCGACGGTTGGGTAGCGGCTGGCGATCAGGCGGTGGGTACGGGCATGGATGGCCGCCGTCCCCGTTGTCACGGCCATGCGCCCCGCCATCCGTCCAGGTAGCGGCGCACGCCGTACAGATCGTCGACACTACCGCGGAGCATGGCGTCCAGCGGCGCAGCACCGGCAAAGGGCAGATCGGTATTGGCTGCCTTCAGCCAGCGCAGCGCCTGGGCATCTTCGCTGAACAGCAGGCGCAGCCCTTTCCAGATGCCCAGCACCAGCGAGATGCGCTCCAGCGTATCGCGGGACAGCGTCTTCACCCCCTTGGATTTCCAGTGGTGGTAGGTGGCCGGCGGTACATCGCCGAGCAGCACGCATTGCTGGCGCACACTGAGGTCCCAGCGCTCCGCAACGGCCAGGAAGGTGCGCAAGCCACCGGCCGACAGCCGTGCCCGCACGTCCGGGTCGTGCAATCCCTGGGCTTCCTGGACCGGCGGGATGCCGGTGGCGGCTGCCTGGGCCATGGCTCACCCGACCTATTCGATATTGGAGATGATATCCAATATTGGAGAACGAGGGCCGCCCGTCAAGCCCGCCGGATCGTGCGGCGCAGGCTCACCCCGCGGCGCATTCCGGCGGCACCATGGCCGGTTCCCAGTCTACCAGCGGGACTGCCGGCGTGGTCACCGTGAAGGGCACGCCGTCCAGCAGGCCGGTGCCGGCCTCGAAATCGGCCGAACAGTTGCGCCCCGCGTCCAGATCCAGCGTGTCGTAGGAATCATAGGAGTAGCCGACCACCAGGAATTCGCCGTCGCGGTGGCCGATGGTGAGGATCTCAAACCAGCGGTTCCGCCCGATCGCCTCGTTCTGCGCCTGCACCTGCAAGTCGCCGCCGGCGATCTGCTCCAGCGACGGCTGGGTGCCCCAGAAGGCGCCCCGCCACACCAGGTTGCGATTGGCCGCCACCAGGCGCCGCTCCCCCTCGTTGCCGGTGGACACGAAGATGAAGAGATCGGTTTCCGACGGCTCGCCTTCCACCAGCACCGCCCGGTCGAGCCGGCTGTCGCTGTTCCAGTCGTCGGTCACCACATCGATCACCCGGTCCGGCGACATCGTCGGGCTGTCGGCGTGGCCGGCGGCCGGCGCCAGCAGGGCGAACAGACAGCCGAGACCGAGGGCGGGCCGAAACCGGCGGAAGCTGAAGCGCATGGCGGGGTGATCCTTTCCCGGGAACATCGGTGCCGGCAGCCGGCCGGGGCACACTCCGCGGCAAATGTGTTCTCCGCCGGGTTGCAAGGGACGTGGCAGCGGCGGAAGGTAGCCGCTGACGTGAAGCAATTTCACCAGATATGGTGCGATGCAGCGAAATCTCTCACTCAAGGGCTTGCGCATCTTCGCCACGGCGGTGCGCCTGGGCAGCTTCCAGAAGGCGGCCGAAGAGCTGCGGCTGACGCCGTCTGCCATCAGCCACCAGATCCGCGCGCTGGAGGAGGAACTGGGCCGTTCGCTGTTCACCCGCGGCCCCCGGCGCATTGCCCCCACCGCCGATGCCCTGTCGTTCCATGCGGAAATCCGCGAAGCCCTGCAGATCATCGACGAAGCGGCCGCCCGCCTGGCCGAACGCACCAGCCGCGCGGTGCTAACGGTGCACAGCACCCCGAGCTTTGCCTTCCAGACCCTGCTGCCGCACCTGCCGGACTTCACCGCCGCCCACCCGGAAATCGACCTGCGCTTTTCCGCCAGCCAGAACCCCGCCGACCTGGTGCGCGATCAGGTGGACATCGACATCCGCTACAGCCGTCACGTACCGCGCAGCGAAGGCGTGGTGGACATCCTGGAAGAAACGGTCTCTCCCCTCGTGTCCCCGGCGCTCAACAACCGGCTGGGGCCGATCCGCGCGCCGACCGACCTGCTGCGCTTCCCGCGCATCCATTCGGTTCTCTGCCTGGTGCAGTGGCTGGACTGGCAGGGGCCGGCGGGGGTGATGTTCAGCGACGAGCCGGGGGTGCGCTTCGACCGCTCCTTCATGTCCATCGCGGCGGCGTGCGACGGCGTCGGCGTGGCCCTGGAAAGCGATCTTCTGGCGGCGGGGGAACTGCGCAGCGGCAGCCTGATCGCGCCGCTCAGCGGCACCGGCATCCGCATTTCCGGCCACCGCATCGTGGCGCGGCCGCCGCGAGTCGATGCGCCGGAGGTGCGCTCGTTCCTGGCGTTCATCCGCTCCGTGCTGCCGGCGGAAACCACGCCGACCTGACGGATCGGGCGGGCCGGACCCTAGGCGATGCGGGACAGCAGCGGGCGTTCGGCGAGGAACTTGGCGAGCTTGCGATCCTCACCGCGGATATGGCCGCCCACCCAGCCCTTCAGCCATTCGATCGTGGTGTGGCTGACTTCGCCTTCGCCGGACGCGATCTGGCGCATCAGGGTGTGCAGGTCGCGGGTCAGGTCGTCGTGGAGCTTCTTGTGGCCGCGGAAATCCGGGTAGCCGGCCTGCCGCATCATCCGCTCTTCGTGGCAGAAATGGCGGTCGGCCACCGTCATCAGGTCTTCGAACTGGGCCCGGATGACGTCCGAACTGCGGCGGTGATCGACGGAATATTCAAGCTCATTGACCAGCATGACCAACTGCTTGTGGTCATCGTCCATGCTCGGATTGCCCAGTTCGAGGTCGGCGCTCCAGCTCGCCATGCCCATCTCCGTGGTTCCGCAGGCCGCAGGACGCCCCGCTGCGGACGACCTTCGGCACCCTGCACCGTGAACACTCTGCCCGCGCCGTACGTGGGGAGCGACGGAGCGGCTGTCGTCGATTGCGGCCCGTCCCGGGCGATGCCCCGGGGATTCGCCTGCCGGGCGATCGCCCTGCGCATTGACGGCGCCGTCACGCCGCCCGGTAAAACCGTCGCGCGCATCCGGCCCCTTTGTGTACGAAATTTACCGGCGACCGCCAATCGACGATTTCAGCGATGTCCCATGCGCCCTTACCGCATGGTGGTGGCGGTCAGCCACGCTCCCATGGGTTTAGTTTATCCCTCGTTACTTAACAAATCACCACCGGGCTCCATGCAAGAATGGGGATGCTGCACCGCAAAAACCGTATCGTCCATGGGGGTTTCTTCTGGGCCATGCTGCCCCATGTCACCTTTGTTCCCCATGGCATTCCCCTTGGTAATGCCGGGGCACAGCGAAAGGAAATCGACATGCCTGCCGCAATGGCCCACTCCCACCATCACCATCACGGCTTTACTGAGCTAGTTAAGGAAATGGTGGGCTCGTGGATGCATCGCCTGTCCGAGTACCGCGCCTACCAGCGGCGGATGGACGTGCTGTACAGCCTCGATGACCGCGAACTGGCCGACTTCGGCGTCAGCCGGTGCGATCTGGATGCCATCGCCCACGGCACCTTTCGGCGCTGAGATCCCGCCTGCGGCACCGCCGCGATAGCGGCCGGTTGCCGACCTTCCTTGCGACGCGGGATCGGCTGGCCGACCTGCGGCCTGCGCTCCGCCCCGGAGCGTAGGCATCCCCCGAACGCAGACCTTGACGCGCTGGGCTTGCCCGCGGCGTGCCGGTGGTGGCGGGCCTTTGCGCCCGCATCGCCGCCCGAGCGTGCGGACAGCCCCGCGGGCCGTAGATGCTTGGCCGACGCCCCGATCAGGTCTCGGCGATCTCCAGGTCCAGCACCGATGCGCCCAGGCATTTGCCGTGGGCATCCAGCGCCAGCGACCGGGTGACGCCGCCGCCCAGCGCGCCATACAGCACGAAGTTGATCGCCCCCAGCCCGGGCAGCTCGTAGCGCACGATCTCGCCGATGGTGAGGCCGGGAAAGCAGCCGCGCACCCGCTCGGCCGTCACCGCAGCGGCGATCCGCGGGTAGTCCTCCACCCGGTAGGCAATCACCGAGATGTTGGAAACGTTGCCCTTGTCGCCGGTGCGGGCGTGGGCGATCTCGCGCAGGCGCATGTCGCTTACACTTCCGTCATGTGGATCTGCGGGGCCGCCAGGTCCTCCGGGATGAGCGTCGACACCATGGCGACGATGCGCCGGGTGGAACGCGACACCCCGCCGCCGCCGGACGGTCCGCACAGGTAGAGGGCTTCCACCTCCGCGCCGATGGCCGCCGCCGCCGCCGCCGTCTCGGTGCGGCCGGCAAAGCGCATGCGCACCTCCCGCGGCACCGGTGCTGCCGCCGCCGGCCCCAGGATGGCATCCACCCCGATCAGTTCCGCCCGCCGTTCCTCACACGCGATGCCCAGCAGCTCCAGGCGCTCCTCGACGATGCGTGCGGCCAGCCGGCCGCGTTCCACCGCCCCCGGCCCGGCGTAGGAGATCTGGCCTTCGCCGATCCAGCCGTCGAGCAGGCCGAGGGAGACCTTCAGCAGGCCGCTGCGGGGCCGCCCGCTGCCGCCGCTTATGCGCACGCGGTCGCGGCCGTCCGGCACGATGGACACGCCGGAGAAGTCGGCCACCACATCGGGCTGCAGATAGGCCGACGGATCGTGCACTTCGTAGAGAAGCTGCTCCTTGCAGGTGTGCTCCGTCACCTCGCCGCCGGTGCCCGCCAGCTTGGTGATGGCAAGCCCGCCGTCAGCGTCGATCTCGCCGATGGGAAAGCCGAGCCGGGCCAGATCCGGCGGGTCCTTGTAGCCGGGATCGGCAAAATAGCCGCCGGTGATCTGGGCGGAACATTCCAGCAAGTGGCCGGCCAGGGTGCCGCAGCCGAGCCGCCGCCAATCGTCCATCGCCCAGCCGAAGCTGTGGATGGCGGGCGCCAGGAACAGGGCGGGATCGGCCACCCGGCCGGTGATCACGATGTCCGCCCCCTGGTCCAGCGCCGCCACGATGGGGCCGGCACCCAGATAGGCATTGGCGGAAATCAGCGCATCGCCCAGTGCTGCCACCGGTTGCCCGGTTTCCTCCACCCGCCAGGCGCCGCCGCGCACCGCGTCCACCACGTCGTCGCCGGTGACCGCGGCGATGCGCAGGCCGGTCAGGCCCAGCCGGCGCGCCAGGCGGCCGGCAAGATCGGCTGCGGCCAGCGGGTTGGCAGCCCCCATATTGGTGACGATGCGCACCCCGCCGCGCCGGCAGGCCGGCAGCACGCTGGACAGGCGCCGTGCCAGCAGTGGGTCGTAGCCCTTGGCCGGATCGTCGATGCGGGCAAGCTGGGCCAGCGCGATGGTGCGTTCCGCCAGGCATTCGAAGACGAGGAAATCGAGCTCGCCGCGCTCGGCCAGATCGACGGCCGGTTCGATCCGGTCGCCGGAAAACCCGGCACCGGCGCCGATGCGAATGGTCGTCATGGGGCGTGCTCCGGCACCGTGCGGGACGTGCTGCGCGCATCGGCGCGGCGGCGGGTGAAGCCCCAGGCCATCAGCCCGAGGGCGAGCAGCGGCGTCGCCCAGTGGGGGGTGACCGCCAGCGCGATGGCGGCCAGGTACACGGCAATGTCCACCAGCCGGTTGCCGAACAGCGACAGCCCGCCGAGCAGCCCCGGCACGGCCAGCACCAGGGCAGCCCCCGTCAGTGCCGCCTCCACCACCTCAAGCCATCCGCCGGTCCAGGTCATCCCCGGATAGATCAGCAGCAGGAAGGGCACCAGGTAGACCACGGCGGCCAGCCGCACCGATTCGAAGGCGGCCGGCAGCCAGTTGGTCTGGGCGATGCCGGAGCCGATGAACACGGCCACGCAAACCGGCGGCGTGATCACCGACAGGGTGGCGAAGTAGAAGACGAACATGTGCGCTGCGAGCGGATCGACCCCCACGGTGGTCATGGCCGGCGCCAGCACGGCCGCCACCAGCACATAGGCCGCGGTGGTGGGCAGGCCCATCCCCATGACCAGGCAGACGATGCCGACGAACACGGCCACCAGGAAGAGGCTGTCGCCCGCCAGGCTGACGATCATGGAGGACAGCACGACGCCGATCCCGGTCATGTTGATCATCGACACCAGGATCTGGGCACCGGCCAGCAGCACGCCGATGATCACCAGGCCGCGGCCGGCATCGGCCAGGCCGTCGACCAGGCAGCGCAAGATCTGGCGGGCCGGCGTGCGCCCGACATTGGTGACCAGATAGGCACCCAGCAGGCCCATCACCCCCCAGAAGGCGCCGGTGGCCACCGAGCGGCCGGAGAACACGGCCACCAGCAACCCGGCAAAGGCGGCGACGATGGGCAGCGAGCGGGCCGGTGCGAGGATGTGCATCCAGGCCGGCAGCTCGTCCTCCTCCGCTGCCCGCAACCCCCGGTGCAGCGAGACGATGTGCACGGTGACGAGGACGGACAGGTAGAACAGCAGCGCCGGGATGATCGCACCGACCATCACCCGCACGTAGGAAACCCCCAGGATTTCCGCCATCACGAAGGCGGCGGCCCCCATGATGGGCGGGGCGATCTGGCCGCCGGTGGAGGCCACGGCCTCCACCGCCGCGGCGAAGGCAGGCGGATAGCCCAGCCGCTTCATCATCGGGATGGTGAAGTTGCCGGTGGTGGCGACATTGGCGACGGCACTGCCGGAAATGGTGCCGAACAGGCCGGACGCGATGGTGGCCACCTTGGCCGCCCCGCCGGGGCTGCGACCACCCAGCCGCATGGCCAGATCCATGAACGCCTGGCCGCCGCCGGTGTGCAGCAGCAGCGCGCCGAACAGCACGAAGGCGGCGATCACCGTGGCCGCCACGCCGGTCAGCATGCCCCACACGCCGAGGTCGCCGAGGTACAGGGTCTCGGTGACGAAATAGACGTCGAAGGCGCGGTGGTTGAGCGGCGACGGCAGCAAATGCCCCAGCAGCGCATAGGCCAGGCCGAGGCTGACCAGGGTGGGAAAGATGATGCCCACCGCGCGGCGGCTGACTTCCAGGATGGTCAGCGTCAGCCCGGCGATCAGCGCCATGTCCAGCGGCGTCGCCCAGGGCAGCGAGGTCATGATCTCGTCGTGGTGGATGGCGATGTAGACGCACGCCGCCACGGCGATGCCCGCCATCGCCAGGTCGATCGCCACCCCCAGGGGCCGCCAGCGCTTGCCGGCCCCCAAGGGGTACAGCGTCAACCCCAGGCAGATCACCAGCGCCACGAAGATCGCCCGCTGCATCAAGCTGGGAAAGGGGCCGGCGCCTGCGGTCCAGAGGACGAAGAGCCCTACCAGGACCGCAAGGACGCGCGACAGTCTGTCGAGCACGTGGGGGAACTCACTCGGCAGATTGCAGCCTGTCGGGCAGCTCCAGGCCCTGCTCTTCAAACCAGCGGGCAGCACCCGGATGCAGCGGAATGGTGCCGTAGGTGAGTGTGAGCTGGGCAAGATCGGCACCGGCCACCGAGGCCATGGCGGCCCCCTGCACCGTCTCGTCGGCCATGATGGCGCTGACGATCTGGTAGGCGGTTTCCTCGTCCATGGCGGAGGTGGCGGCCACACCGACACCGAAGCTCCAGGTGGTGTAGGCGGGGATGTCGTAGTCCGCCATGCCCGGCACATCGACCACGGAGATGTCCGGCATCTCGCTGCGCAGGGTGTCGGCCTGCTCCTCGGTCAGCGACAGCACGCGGATCGGCGTGAAGGTGGCGATATCGATGGTGGAGCTGTCCAGCGCGTTGCCGGCACCGGACTTCACGTAGCCGGCGATGCGGTTGTCGCGGATCATGTCCACCACGTCGGTGGTGGAGCCGCGCACATAGTCCGGCGTGATCCCCAGGGCGGCGAACACGGCCTCGCTGGTGGCTTCGGTGGCAGAGCCGCGGATGCCGGGGTTGAACACCACGCCGTCCAGGTCGGCCAGGGTTTCCGCCCCGGAATCCTGGCGCACCACCACGTTCTGCGGGGCGGCGGTGTAGACCCACAGGAGCTGCAGGTCGGCCGCTCCCTCTTCGAACTCATGGGTGCCGGCAACGGCGTGCTGGGCCACGTTGGTGGTGACCAGGCCGAGATCGATCTGGTCGCGCTCCATGCGGCGGATGTTGTCCAGCGTCGCCCCGGTTTCCACCACCGAGGCATCCACCCCGTCGACGCTTTCGTTGATGATGTTGGCGACGGCGACGAAGTAGCCGTAGTGGCTCGACGACGTGGAGGTGGAGCCCACCAGCAGCTGCTGCTGCGCGTGGGCCGATGTGGCGGCCAGGATCAAGCTGCCGGCCACAAGAAAGCTGCGTGCATTCATCGCGTTTTCTCCCTCAGAGGTGCGGGAGAGCGGAGCACCTTGCGCATTGAACGCTGGCCTGGACGGCATCTCCCTGGGGCCCGGGTTGTTCTTCTGAGTCCCGGTTTCCCAAGAGTATGCCTGCCGGCATCTGGTACCCGAACTGCAAAGAAGTTACTTTTCAATGCATGAAACGCATCAATCCCGACCTCAACAGCCTGCGCGCCTTTGTCGTGCTGGCGGACTCCGGCGGGTTTCGCCCGGCTGCGGAGTTCCTGGGCCTCAGCGGCCCGGCGCTGAGCCGGCAGATCGCCCGGCTTGAGGACGGCCTCTCCACCCGCCTGTTCGACCGCGACACGCGCAACCTGCGCCTCACCCCGTCGGGCGAGGAGCTGCTCGCGCTTGCCCGCCGGCTGCTGCAGGAAGCCGGCAAGGCGGTGGAGGAGTTCGAAGCCTTCCTGGCGGCCCGCCGCGGCCGGGTTTCGGTGGCCGGGCTGCCCTCGATCACGGCCGGCCTGCTGCCGCCCATCATCGCGCGGTTCGTCGCCGGGCGGCCCAACCTGGACGTCTGCGTGCTCGATGCCCTGTCGGACAAGGTGGCGGCCGCGGTGCTGGAGGGGCGCGCCGATTTCGGGCTGACCGCCGGTGCCAGCGACGGCGCCGGGCGATTGGCCTTCCGCAAGCTGCTGGACGATCCCTTCTACGCCGTGGCGGCCCCCGGCGGCCCGCTGGACGACATGGATGAGGTGAGCTGGGAAGACCTGGTGGCGCTGCCCTTCATCGCCATGGCCCAGGGCACCAGCGTGCGCGCGCTCACCGAAGCCGCAACGGTGCAGATCGGGGCCGCCTTCGAGCCGCGCTTCGAGGTCTCCCACCTGGCCACCGCCGGGGCGCTGGTGGCCGAAGGGCTGGGCGTGTCCGCCCTGCCGGGGCTGACGCTGCCGGTGATCGGCGGGGCCTCGCTGGTGGTGCGGCCCCTGAAGGCGCCGGAGGTGACGCGGCGGATCGGCCTGGTGTTCCTGGCCGGCCGCACGCTATCGCCCGCCGCCCAGGAACTGATCGACCTGATCCTGCGCTCGCCGCGCGATCCCCTGGGCCACGCCGCCGCTTGACCGCCTCCTAGGGTGCCGGCGCCCAGATATAGGTGCCGCCATCGGCCATCAGGTCGAGGGCCAGTTGGCCATCGCTGAGGAAGTAGGAGCGGACATACTGGGCATCGGTGGCGATCTGCACATCCATCGAGGGCGGCAGGCAGAAGGCCCGTGTCATCGCCAGCGGACCGAACGCGAACCCGCCACTGGTTGGTGACGACGCGGTGGCCGACCAGGACCCCGAAGCGGAGTTGCAGTTGAGGGTCATGGAGACGTCGCCGGTGGCGCCCAGCGTCATCACATAGTCCTGCGCGGGCTCCGGCGTGACCGTGCCGATGGCATCGTCATTGGACTGGAAGGCAACCAGGGTCCACGAGGTGCCGGCAAGTTCGGCCGGAAGCTGGGCCAGTTCCGGCCCGTCGGCGGGCGCGGGCTGATCGGTGCCGTTGCAGGCCCCCATCGCAACTGCGGCCAGAGCCGACAAGAACAGTCCGCTGATGCAATTTCGCACGGTGGTGGCCATTCCCCGTCTCCCCCGGATAGTGGTTCTTCCGGTCTATATCGGTCGAACGGCGAGGCGTCGACCCAGCGGCTGCCCCCTGCGGCGCTATCGCCACCCGGCGCCGCGGCACGCCAGGGCTGGTCGCCCGGCAGGCAGGCCGCCGGCCAAGGCCTTTCCCATCATGGTCTGTCACCCGCTCTGTCGGACCCAACAGGCCCACCCGCAGCAGTATCCGGCGAAGAGTGGCAAAGGGATGTCCCGGTGCGGGCCGTGCGGGCCGGCCGCACCGGGGCATGCATCCGTCTCAATGCGCCAGGTGTTCGCCCAGGCGCAGGCCCCAGGCATAGATCGTCAGCGCCGGGTTCACCCGGCTGGAGCGGGGCAGCACGCTGCCGTCGCCGACATAGAGCCCGTCCATGCCGTGCACCTTGCCGTCGGCATCGACGACGCTGGCCGCCGGATCGTCGCCGGCAACCAGGCTGCCGAGCGCGTGCGCACTGCCCGCCAGGCCGGCGTAGCGGTCGACGCCGGCCAGGCCGGCCCGCAGCAGGCGGCGGGTGAAGTCGCCAATGGCGGCGGCGTGTTCCGCCTTGGCCGGCGGCAGGCGGTCGAGGTCATAGTCGGCCGTCGGCGTGCCCTCCTCGCCGCCGCCGGAAACGATGCGGTTGGCCGGGCTCGATCCGTCCTCGGTGGTGATGAAGAAGCCGATGGCGCGCGCGCCAATGGCGTTGGCAACGAATTTCGGCACGGCGCGCGGAAGCTGCGTTGCCAGGATGTCGCCATCCAGCCAGCCCAGGCACTGCACCGTCGTGTGCGGGTATCGCTCGTTGAGGAAAATGGCCGTCTTGCGCAGCACGTCGTTGTGGGCGAACGGCGAGAACGCCACCAGGGCGCTGTTGATGTGCAGCTTGAAATTGGCGCCCACCAGCGGTGCCGAGGGCAGGGTTTCGCCCACCCCCGTCGCGTCCAGGTGGTCTTGCAGGATGCGCGGAGAGGTCATCGCCCCGGCGGCGAGCACCACCTTGTCGGCAGTGAAGTAGCTGCCGTCGCGGCAGATCACGCCTTCCACCACCTCCGGCGAGCCCCGGCGATGCATCAGCCCGATCACCTTGCGCCGCGCCATCAGGGTGAAGTTCGGCAGGTCGGCGATCTCGTCCAGCAGGTTGTGCTCGGCATCGGCCTTGTAGCCGGCGACCGAGGCGTAGCCGTCGAAATGCTTGGCTTCCCGCTCGTCGTTTAGGATCTCCGGCTTCAGGCCCAGGGGCAGGGCTTCCGAGCGCCAGCCCGCGTCGGACTGGGTGACGCGCTCCACCAGCCGCTGCAGTTCCGGCTCGTTGGCGAAACGGTTCACGTGCAGCAGGCTTTCCGCCTCGTCGTAGTAGGGCGCCAGCACGTCGAGCCCGAACGGCCAAGCCAGGCACTGGTGCTCGGGATCGGCTTCGAATTCGTGGGCAGAGAAGCGCAGCAGGGCCGCCCCGTACCACTTCGTCTTGCCGCCGACATTGTAATATTCCTCCGGCACCAGGCTGCCGCCCCTGCCGTCGCGCCAGGGCTCCTTGTTCTTGAAGCGGCCCTCGGCGAACACCTGCTTCACATCGAGCGTGCTGCCGTCGCACGGCAGGCGCCGGCCCTTTTCCAGCATCAGCACCCGTTTGCCGGCCCGCGCCAGCCGATAGGCCGTGGCGGCGCCACCGGCGCCGGAGCCGACAATGATCACGTCGTAGCGGTCGGTCGACATGGAGATGTGCTCCTCAGCCTGCCGGAGTGTCGGTCTCGTCGGTGTGCTGGCAGTAGCCGCACCGGAAGATGCAGTGGATGTGCAGGGGGTGATCGAGCTTGCAGCAGATCACCGGGGCGGTGAGGACGAAGCGCCACAGCGCGGCCGCGGCCAGCATTCCGCCCAAGGGGCCGGCCACGTAGACCCAGAACTGGTCGAACAGCAGCCCCGGCAGGGCCGATGCCAGGCTGCGGGCGGGGTTGAGGCTCATCCCCGAATAGGGGGCCTCGAAGGTGATGAAGACGACGAGCAGCAGCCCGGCGCACAGCCCGGTGGCGCGCATGAAGCGCCGCGAGTTGCTGACCGCCAGCACCGTCAGCATCAGCACGAAGGCGATCAGCGCTTCCGCCAGAACCGCCGCCACGGCCCCCTGCTCGCCCACCATGGTGGCCACATAGGTCACCGGCGGTTCGGCGAAATGCGGCCCGAAGGCCAGCAGCACGGCAAGCACGCCCAGGGTTCCGCCCAGCGTCTGCGCCAGCATGTAGAACACCGCGTCCACCCGCTCGATCTTGCCCAGCCACCAGAAGGTCAAGGTAAGTGCGGGGTTGAGGTGGGCGCCGGAGCGCTGGCCGAAGGGCGAATAGATGATCAGCACCGCCGTCAGCCCCATCAGCACGCCCATCAGCGCGCGCCGCGGCACGCCGTCCGCCACCAGGCTTTCCAGCGGCGAGCCGGGCGCCCACAGCAGGGTGCCGAACACGCCGGCGGAGACCATGAAGAGGCCGAGGCCGGCGGCTTCGATCAGGTATTCCGGCCAGTGCTCGCGCAGCGCCAGGCCGACGCTGCCGGGCGCTGCCTCAGCCACAGCCACGCTCGGCTGGACGCTCATGGCTAGCCCCCCGCCTCGAAGCCGGGGTAGAGCGTCATGCCGCCGTCGACATAGAGCGTGGTGCCGGTGACGTAGTCGGACTCGTCGGACGCCAGCCAGACGACGGCGTTGGCAATATCCTCCGGCTCGCCGATGCGCTTGTAGGGGATGAGGCGCATCAAGGCCTCGTAGGCTTCCGGCGTGCCCCACGCCTCGGTGTTGATGGGCGTGCGGATGGCGCCGGGGCTGACCGAGTTCACGCGGATGCGGTGGGGTGCCACCTCCTGCGCCAGGCTCTGCATCAGCATGGCCACGCCGCCCTTCGAGGCCGCGTAGTTCACATGCCCGGCCCAGGGGATGCGGTCGTGCACCGAACTCATGCAGATGATCTTGCCGGCAGCGCGGGAAACCGCCGGGCGGACGCCGCGCTGCTTGAACTCCCGGATGGCGGCCCGGCAGCACAGGAACTGGCCGGTGAGGTTGACGCCGAGCACCGTGTTCCAGGCCTGCAGCGTCATCCGCTCGAAGGTGGCATCGCGCTGCAGGCCGGCATTGGCGACCAGGATGTCGATGGTGCCGAAGGTCGCGAAGATGTGCTCGTACATGGCCTCCACGTCGTCCTCGCGGCTGACGTCGGCCTGCACCGCCATGGCCTGCACGCCATGGCCGCGGATTTCCTCCACCACCGCCTCGGCGGCTTCGGCACCGGCGACGTAGTTGACGACGACATCGGCACCGGCCTCGCCGAGGGCCACGGCAACGGCCTTGCCGATGCCGGAATTGGCCCCCGTCACCAGGGCCTGCTGGCCTTCCAGCACGCGCCGGCGGGGAACCGGGGTCGGTGCCTGCTGGGCCACTTGGATCGTGGTGTCCATGGAAACTCTCCTGGTACTGTCGGAATGGGGATCACGGGGACGGATCAGTCCCGCTCCGGCCGCTCGGGCTGGAGGAGCGTTGCGATCAGTCCGGTCCAGCCGGTCTGGTGGGAAGCACCGACACCGCGCCCGGTGTCGCCGTGGAAGTATTCGTAGAACAGCAGGTGGTCACGGAACTGCGGGTCGGCCTGCTGCTTTTCGTTGCCGCCGAAGACCGGGCGGCGGCCGTGCTCGTCCTTCAGGAAGATGCGCGCCAGCCGCTGCGCCAGGGTGTCGGCGATCTGCTCCAGCGTCAGGTAGGTGCCAGAGCCGGTGGGGCATTCCACCAGGAAGTCGTCGCCGTAGTAGTGGTGGAACTTCCTCAAGGATTCGATCAGCAGGTAGTTGACGGGAAACCAGATCGGCCCGCGCCAGTTGGAGTT
>JAGQRL010000302.1 GCA_020425485.1 Rhodospirillaceae bacterium | reverse complement strand
ATCAGGCTGACCAGATTTGCCATCTCCGGCGCCTGGGCCACGTAGAACCCAGACCCGTACTCCACATCCGACACATAGCCGGCAGCCCAATCGTCCATCGCGCGTCGTCCCTCCCCGTCGGCGTCCGCCCCATATGCGGACCTGAACCTGTTTGAGATGCGGCGGCGATTTGGCGTGATTGAGATGGGTTAGCGGCCGACCGCGTAGCCCTGCATCAGACGCGGGTTGGCCCCGGCCTTCAACACCCGGTCGCGCCCGTGGCGTTCGATTCCCACTGCGGCGAGGCGTCCCAGCGCCCAGTCGCCGGCCCGCTCCAGGCGGTGCCCGCGCTTGTCCAGCGCTGCCAGCGTGGCCTCCGACAGGCGGGTTTCCACCGCCAGATGGCCGGGAATGCGGCTGCGCGGGAAGAAGCTGGCGGGGAAGTGGCGCGTGTTGAACGTCGGCGCGTCGATGGCCTGTTGCAGGTTCAGCCCGTGGTGGACATGGCGCAGGAAGCAGATCAGCGCCCATTGGTCCTGGGCATCGCCGCCGGGCGTGCCCAGCGCCAGGTGCGCCGCCCCGTCACGCATCACCAGGGTGGGGGTCAGCGTGGTGCGCGGCCGCCGGCCCGGCCCCAGGGCGGATGGTGCGCGCTCATCCAGCCAGAACATCTGGGCGCGCGAATTCAGGCAGAAGCCGAGTTCCGGGATGACCGGGGAGCTTTGCAGCCAGCCGCCGGACGGCGTGGCGCTCACCATGTTGCCCCAGCGGTCCACCACGTCCAGGTGGCAGGTGTCGCCCGGGGCCGCGGGCGGACCGGCGGTCGGTACGGCCACCGGGGCGGCGGTGGCCATCGTGGGTTCGCCGCCGCCGAGGTGGAGCGCGTCGTCGGCCGACAGCGTGTCCTCGGCGATAAAGGCTTCCTTGCCCTCCACATGGCCCGGCCGCAGATCCAGGCTGGCGTCGGCGTCGATCAGGGCGCGCCGGTGCTCCGCATAGTCGGAACTCAGCAGCACATCCAGCGGCACATCCACGAAATCGGGGTCGCCGTAGTAGGCTTCGCGGTCGGCGAAGGCCAGCTTGGCGGCTTCCGTGACGATGTGGATGAAGGCATCGCCCATGGGGTCGAGCGCCCCCAGGTCGAAGCCTTTGAGCAGGGCAAGCTGCTGCAGGAACACCGGGCCCTGGCCCCAGGCGCCGGTCTTGCACACTTGCAGGCCGAAATAATCCAGCGTCACCGGCTGCTCGTAGGTGGCCTGCCAGCCCACCATGTCGTCGCCGGTGAGCAGGCCGCCATGGGGCCGGCCGCTGGAATCCATCACCTGCTGGGTGCGGCAGAAGCGGTCGATCTCCTCCGCCACGAAGCCCTGCGACCATTGCCGGCGGGCCGCGTCGATCACGTCCTCCCGCCCCTTGCGGCCCACCAGGCTGTCGGCCAGCAGGCGCTTGTAGGTGGCGGCCATCGCCGGGTTGCGCGCCAGATGGCCGGGCTGCGGCACCCGCCCGGCTTGCAGGTAGACGGCCGCCGAGCCGGGCCAGTGATCGCGGAACAGGTCGGCCACCGAACTCACCGCAGCGGTGATGCCGGCCACCACCGGATAGCCGCCTTCCGCGTAGCCGATGGCCGGTTCCAGCACCTCCGCCAGGCTCATCGTGCCGTGGTCGCGCAGCAGCATCGCCCAGGCGTCGAAGCAGCCGGGCACCACGGTGGCCAGCAGCCCGCTGCCGGGAATGCGGTCGAGCCCCAGATCGCGGAACGCCTCGATGGTGGCCGCCTGCGGCGCCACCCCCTGGCCGCACAGCACGCGGGTGAGCCGGCGCGCGGAGTCGTGCAGCAGGATCGGCACCTCGCCGCCCGGGCCGTTCAGGTGCGGTTCCACCACCTGCAGCACGAAGCCCGCCGCCACCGCGGCATCGAAGGCGTTGCCGCCGCGTTCCAGCATGGACATGCCGGCGGCCGAGGCCAGCCAGTGGGTGGAGGCAACCATGCCGAAGGTGCCGCGCAGTTCGGGCCGGGTGGTGAAATCGCTCATCTGATCAGGTCCGTTGCGTCATCTCGTCACATCGGGCTCCCCACCCGGGCCGGACGCGCGCGGCCGGGCAAGTGCCGTATCCGGCGGCATCCGCGGGCACGGCAGGGCGTCCGGGGGTGGGGATTGCCACCATGCCGATCCCCCCGATGCGACCCTTCGCCGATGCATGGTGATACGGCCATGGTGGCGATGGCAACCGCCGCCGCTATCGCCCCTCATCGCGTGCTGCGCGAAATGCCGGATTTCCGGCAGCCTCCCGCCATCGTGTCGCGACTGGACTTTGGCCGGGCGGCCGGATCGGCTAGGCTCCCGCCCATAAACGCCCGACGACAGGGCGAGCGAATCACCGGGGAGGCCGGCATGCCGTTGCGCGCCGAACAGCAGAAATCGGAAATGATCGACGAGGTCGTGAAGTTCGTCGACGACCGCTTGGCGCGGGAGGAATCCCACCAGGTGGCGCGGTTCGTGCGCCAGTTCTACCGCCATGTGCCGCCGGAAGACGTGGTGGCGCTCGCCGCCGACGACCTCTATGGCGCCAGCCTCAGCCTGTGGGCCTTCGGCAGCCGCCGCATGGCCGGCCAGGCCAAGGTGCGGGCCTACAATCCGCAATATGACGAGCACGGCTGGCACACCAGCCACACTGTTGTGGAGGTCATCAACGACGACATGCCGTTCCTGGTGGATTCGGTGACCTCGGCCCTCAACGAGCTGGGGCTGACGGTGCACCTGGTGATCCATCCGGTGCTGCATGTGCGCCGCGACGCCGAAGGCGCCATCGCGGCGGTGGGCGACGGGACCGACGGCAACGGCGACGCCGCCCCGGAAAGCTACATGCACCTGCAGGTGGACGAGCAGGGCACCCACGAAGCGCTGCACGCCATCGAAGCCAAGATCGACGAGGTGCTGGCCGACGTGCGCGCCGCGGTCGTCGATTTTTCCGCCATGCGGGCCAAGATGCTGGAGGTGATCGCCGAGGCGGAAACCGCGGTGCGCCCGGTGGACGCCGACGAGCGCGCGGAGATCCTGGAATTCCTGCGCTGGCTCGATGACAACCACTTCACCTTCGTCGGCTACCGCGAATACCGCTTCGAGGGCGACGGCGGCGGCCGCCGCATCGAGGTGCCGCGCGACAGCGGGCTGGGCGTGCTGCGCGGCCCCGACACCTACCTGTTCGGCGGGCTGCACCGCGACTACGAAAGCCTGCCGCCGGCCCTGCAACAGGCGATCCGCGAACCCGACCTGCTGGTAATCGCCAAGGCCAACCGCCTTAGCACCGTGCACCGCCGGGTGCCGCTCGACAGCATCATCGTCAAGCATATGGACGAGAACGCGGTGGTGCTGCGCGAGCACGTGTTCGTCGGCCTGTTCACCTCAAGCGCCTACAACGCCACGCCGCGCCAGATCCCCTACCTGCGCAACAAGGTGGAGCGGGTGCTGGAGCGCGCGAACTTCGAGAATGTGGGGCACAACTCCAAGGCGCTGAACCACATCCTGGAGACCTATCCGCGCGACGAGCTGTACCAGATCGACGACGACGACCTGTTCGAGATCGCCATGGGCATCCTGCACTTGCAGGAACGCCAGCGCACCGCCCTGTTCGTGCGCCGCGACCCCTTCGAGCGGGTGATGAGCTGCCTCGTGTTCCTGCCGCGCGACCGCTACAACACCATCCTGCGCGAGCGCATCCAGCAGATCCTGGAACGCGCCTTCGACGGCAAGCTGGCCACCTTCTACGCCCTGGTGTCCGACGGCGTGCACGCGCGCATCCACTTCATGATCGGCACCACGCCGGGCCGCATCCCCGACTACAACGCCCACGAGGTGGAAGCCCAGATCGTCGCCGCCGCGCGCGACTGGTCGGACCATCTGGAAACCGCGCTGATCGAGGCCAAGGGCGAGGTGTCCGGCCTGGTGCTGTTCCGCCGCTACCGCCTGGCCTTCCCCACCGCCTACCGGGAAACCACCATCGCGCCCGCCGCGGTGTATGACATCGACAAGATCGAGCAGGTGATCGCCACCGGCGAGATCGGGCTCAACCTCTACCGGCCGATCGAGGAGCACGAGCACCAGGTCCGCTTCAAGCTCTACCACAAGGGCCGGCCGGTGATGCTGTCGGACGTGCTGCCGATGCTGGAGCACATGGGCCTGAAGGTGGTGGCGGAAAATCCCACCGAGGTGCGCCCCAACGACACCGAGGAGTCGATCTGGATCCACGACTTCTCCGCCATCAGCCGCGACGGCAGCGCCATTCCGCTGGGCGATGTGCGGGCCCCCTTCCAGACCGGCTTCCATCAGGTGTGGCGCGGCGAGGTGGAGGACGACGGCTTCAACGGCCTGATCCTGGGCGCCGGGCTCGACTGCTGGGAGGTCGTGATCCTGCGCGCCTACGCCAAGTTCTTGCGCCAGGCCCAGGTGCAGGTGAGCCAGGAGACCCTGGAAGCGACCCTGGCCGCCTACCCCAACATCGCCCGCCTGGTGGTGCGGCTGTTCCAGGCCCAGTTCGACCCCGCGCTGTCCGCCAACCGCGACAGCCGGGTGGCCGGCATCCAGGTGGAGCTGGACCACGTGATGGACGCGGTGGACAACCTGGGCGACGACCGCAACCTGCGCCGCTTCATCGGCCTGGTGGGTGCGACCTTGCGCACCAACTACTACCAGAAGGACGCCGAGGGCCGGCGCAAGTCCTACCTGTCGATGAAGCTGGACAGCAGCCAGATCGACGATCTGCCGCTGCCGCGGCCGTGGCGCGAGATTTTCGTCTATTCACCGCGCCTGGAAGCCGTGCACCTGCGTGGCGGCCGGGTGGCCCGCGGCGGCATCCGCTGGTCGGACCGGCGGGAGGATTTCCGCACCGAGGTGCTGGGCCTGATGAAGGCCCAGATGGTGAAGAACGCCGTGATCGTGCCGGTGGGCTCCAAGGGCGGCTTCGTGCTCAAGCGGCCGCCAAAGCCCGGCGACCGCGAGGCGCTGCAGGCCGAAGGCATCGCCTGCTACCAGACGATGATGCGCGGCCTGCTCGACCTCACCGACAATCTGGTGGGCGGTGCGGTGGAACCGCCGCCCGACGTGGTGCGGCGCGACGAGGACGACCCCTATCTGGTGGTCGCCGCCGACAAGGGGACCGCCACCTTCTCCGACATCGCCAACGGCGTCTCCGCGGAATACGGCTTCTGGCTGGGCGATGCCTTTGCCTCTGGCGGTTCGGCCGGCTACGACCACAAGAAGATGG
>JAGQRL010000301.1:1430-2896 GCA_020425485.1 Rhodospirillaceae bacterium | reverse complement strand
CGGAATCGGTGATGAGCTTCTTCTTCCTGTTCGCCCTGTCGTTCTGCGTGCTGGCCCTGGGGCTGGCCGCCATGGGGCTGGACTTCATCACCAGCATGTCCGGTGCCGCCACCGCCATCGCCAATGTCGGCCCCGGCCTGGGCGACGAAATCGGCCCCGCCGGCACCTTCACCAACCTGCCCGATGCGGCCAAATGGCTGATGTCCTTCGGCATGCTGCTTGGCCGCCTGGAGGTGTTCACCGTGCTGGTGCTGTTCCTGCCGAGCTTCTGGAGGAGTTAGATCCCGTGCCCCACGCCGACCCGATCGGGTTGCTCGATCACCTGATCGCCTTCGATACCGTGTCAAACCGCTCCAACCGGGCGTTGATCGACTGGGTCGCCGACTACCTCACCTGCCACGGCGTGGATGCCCAGATCGTTGCATCGCCCACCGGCAACAAGGCCAACCTGCTGGCCAGCATCGGGCCGCCGGTGGAAGGCGGCATCGTCCTCTCCGGCCACACCGACGTGGTGCCAGTGGACGGCCAGGACTGGTCCAGCAACCCCTTCCGCCTGACCGAGCGGAACGGCGCCTATTACGGCCGCGGCACCGCCGACATGAAGGGCTTCGTCGCACTTGCCCTGGCCATGGTGCCGGAGCTGCTGACGCGCGACCTCAGGGTCCCGGTGCACCTTGCCTTCACCCATGACGAGGAAACCGGCTGCCTTGGCGTGCCGGCGCTGATCGAGGCCATGCAAGCCAGCGTGCCCCGGCCGGCCATCGTGGTGGTGGGCGAGCCGACCATGCTGACCCCGGTGAACGCCCACAAGGGCTGCTATTTCCACGAAACCACCGTGACCGGCCGCGAAGCCCATTCCTCCGCCCCGCATCTCGGCGTCAGCGCCATTTCCGCCCTGGTGAAGATCGCCGGCTTCCTCGACGCCGAGGCGGCCGAAGCGGCCCGCCACCCGGTGCCGGCCAGCGCCGGGCGGGGCGCCTTCGACCCGCCGTGGAACACGCTCAACCTCGGCTGGATCGAAGGCGGTTCGGCCGCCAACATCGTCGCCAACCATGCCAGCCTGGTGTGGGACTACCGCCCGCTGCCCGATGCCGATCCCGATGCGGTGGTGGGGCGCCTGGAGCGGTTCGTTGCCGAGGAGGTGCTGCCGGACCTGCTGGCGCGCTGCCCGGAAGCGGAGGTGCGCACCGAACGGATCGCCGGCGTTCCCGCCTTCAAGCCCGATCCCGACGGTGCGGCGGAATCGCTGGCCTGCGCGCTGACCGGCGCCAACAGCAGCCGGACGGTGGCCTTCGCCTCGGAAGCCGGCCTTTACCAGCGGGCCGGCCTGTCCACCGTGATCCTGGGACCGGGCGACATCGCCGTCGCCCACAAGCCCGACGAGTACATCACCCAGGACCAGCTCGACGACGGCATGACCCTGCTCTACCGCCTGGCGGACTGGGCCACCGCCTGAGGACTCTTCG
>JAGQRL010000301.1:0-1410 GCA_020425485.1 Rhodospirillaceae bacterium | reverse complement strand
CCTGCCATTGTGTAGCCATGGCAAACGGCCACACTCGGACCATGGCACGGACGGGATCCAACGGTGGCACACCGCACCGGCCGCGCGGCGGCATCCTTGTCGGGCTCGCCGGCTGGCTGGCGCTGGTGGGGGTTACGGGCGCGGTCGGCTGGCTGGCGCTCGGCGCCTGCGGGCTTGCCTGGCGCGACGGTCAGCCGGTGCTGGATTTCTGCCCGGCCCCGGCCGCCGACCCGCCGCCGTCGACCGCCCTGCTGGCCGAAGAGCATCGCGGCCGCGAGCTTGAGGATCGGCTGGCGCAGCTCCGCCTCGCCCTCATCTCCGCACCGGACTGTCCCACCCCGCCGCAGCCGGAAATCGTCGTGGCCGCGGTGACGGAAGAGGTGACGGAAGAGGTGACGGAAGAGGTGGTGGAGGAGCTGCCGCCCGACCCGGTGTTCGAGCTGCCGCGCCATCGCCCGGAGCCGCCCGAACAGGTGGCAGCCCTGCCGCCGCAGCCGGAGGCCGACATCCCCGAAGATGCGTGGGAGGACCGCGACACCGCCTTCCTGGAAGGCTGCTGGAACCTGATCTCCCCGCAGAGCCTTGAGGACACCCAGCGCGGCATCAACCGGCCCATGGCGGACTGGCGGATCTGCTTCGATGCCAACGGCAACGGCTCCCAGACCATCGGCGTCAGCGACGGCGACCGCTGCAGCGGGGCCGTACGCGCGGAATTCACGCCGGGCGGCAGCCTGTCCATGACCAGCGTCGGCGACATCCCGTGCAACCGCGGCTCGGTGCCCCAGATCATCCAGGATTGCCAGCGCCTGCCGGACGGTACGGCGCAATGCGTGGGCCGCCAGCCGTCCGCCAACCGCTACGGCATCGTTTCCACCTTCCGGCGGTAGCGGGGTGGGGGAGCGGGCCGGAGCAGGATTGCCAACGTGACTTCAGGCCGGGGCGAGGGCGTCCACCAGGCTGTCGAACATCGGCCGGCCGTCGGTCGATCCGTGGGCCGGCTCCGCGGCGCGTTCGGGATGCGGCATCAGCCCCAGCACCGTGCCCGCCTCGTTGACGATGCCGGCGATATCGGCCACCGCACCGTTGGGGTTGGCCGGCCCGCCGGCCAGCGACACGCCGGCCCCGCCCTCGGCATCCGGCACATAGCGGAAGGCCACCTGGTTGTTGGCCTCCAGCCGCGCCAGCGTCTCGGCATCGGCGAANNTAGTTGCCGTCCATATGGGCGACGGGGATGCGCACCACCTGGCCGCGCTGGTAGTGGGAGGTGAAGTCGGTATCCGCACGCTCCACCTTCAGCGCCACCTGGCGGCTGACGAAGCGCAGCGAACCGTTGCGCAGCAGGGCACCCGGCAGCAGGCCGGCTTCCGTCAGCATCTGGAAGCCGTTGCAGATGCCCAGCACCCGCACCCC
>JAGQRL010000300.1:3144-18320 GCA_020425485.1 Rhodospirillaceae bacterium | reverse complement strand
AGTCGTCGTCGAGAACCTGGATGGCGTCATACAGGTTGGCCGGGGAAATCTTCGCGTAGCGGAGGGTCACCTGAAGGGACGAATGGCCCATCAGCTTCGCGATGTCCTCCAGGCGCTTGCCACGCTGTATCAGCCGGGTGCCGTAGGTGTGCCTGAAGGTGTGCCAGACCCACTCGGGGTCATCGGCGTGGCCCAGGAGGGTCCTCTGGCGCTCCCAGTGCTTGTCCAGGGCGTTCGGGTTGAAGGGGAACAGGCGCCCGGCCCGCACTGGGAGGCCGTCCCTAGTGTAGAGGATGTCCTTCGGAACGAGCCGAAGCTGCTCACAATGGCGCAGGCCAGTGGAGCTTGACGGCCCCCTCGCAGCCTCCCACCTCCAAGGCGGGCTAACGGTCATCCATGGAGGAAAGCGTGGGTTACAGTGTTGAGTATGGACCGCCCGGAAAGCGAGAACGTCATTCTGGGAAGCAATCTGAGATCTGGGCGGAATATGAGCGCTTGGTTGCGGCCGGCTGTGAGCGCGTCGAAATCATCGGCCCGGACGGAAAATTCCTAGATGCTGAAGATCGTCACTTTTTTCGTCTCAGTACAGTCGACGCCCCTAGAGCACTTGGTGAGCAGTAGACACCCAAAGACTCACCAGTCAATCAGCGGCCAAGAGACATCAGTTACTGCCCAATAGGGCTCTTGACTCACAGAATCAGGCTAGAAAAAGACTATTTATGCCCAGATTGTCTGACTTTGAGGAGTTGTGACCTACGCCACCTCTTTGGCCGCTGGCGATGTTTGATCGCCAACCCGGGCCAGCAGGTTGCGGACGGAAGACCGGTGCCAACGGCCGCCACGTGGTGTCAGCATCCCGCGTTCGTTGAGGGCCTGGGCAATGGCACCGAGCGAGGTTCGCCCCTCAGCCTTCAGCGCCTCGACGACCGGGGCTAGATCGGCCGCGTGGTTGTCCGCCTTGGCCTTGATCCTACGCACGCTCTCGCTGTTCCCCTTCCCGGCCCGGCGCAGGGCCGCCGCTCCGTTGGGGTTGCCGAGCTTGACGCCCCGCGCCTTCGCTGCCCCGAGGGCCTCCTTGGTGCGCTTGGAGATCGCCTCGCGCTCCTGCTGCGCCACCAGCGCCATGATGCCGACCGTAAGGTCGTTAGCTTCCGGCATGTCAGCCGCGATGAAGCGGGCTCCACTATCCCGTAGCGTCAGCAGGAAGGCGGCATTGCGTGACAGGCGATCCAACTTGGCGATCACCAGGATTGCCCCGGTGACCTTGGCCAGGTGCAGCGCCTTCGTCAGCTCCGGCCGGTCGCTACGCTTGCCGCTCTCCACCTCGGTGAAGCTGTCGACGACAGCGGCACCCTTCGTCCGGGCGAACTCCTTGATTGCCCGCTGCTGCGCTTCCAGCCCCAGGCCGCTTGCGCCCTGCCGAGCGGTGGAGACGCGGTGATATGCGATGAGCTTCATGATCGGCGATCCTGTACATGACGGCGTAACGACAGTTAGTCCATTATGTACATTCTCTGATCGAGGGCAAGCCGTTGAACTGGTCACGGCCTAGCCCCGGCCGGACGGCATCCGCCACGTCCATCTACAATTGACTCGCTGGGAAGCCCGTACGGCACCATTCCGGGCCTTCCGAGCAGAATGACACCAGCGATCCGGAAGGCCGCCCAGCGAGTCCCTGAGAGCCATTGCAGCCACATACCAGATCACGCACCTGAACGGGGACCAACAGGCGCATATCTTGTAGGGCAAAGCCGAAGGCCCCACACCGACCGGGCAGGCCAACTCAGCTTCGCTCGAAGCTCCTCCTCCAAGAACGCGGTGACGGACGGGGTGGCCGATCAGTTCAGACTGAGCTTGGCATCGGATGCCTACGGCAGGATGAAGCGACCCCCCATGGGGGGAACCCCGGCCGTTCCACTGGTCGAGGTGGGGTCTCAGAATTTTGTGGTCAGAAAAACCAGCCTGGACGCTGTCGGCTACATGCGTGGATCGTCCCAACCCGTCCGACTGGGTCCGCCCTCCTCCACGTCGACACCCCTCCTGGTAGCTTCGCCCCGCCGCTCCCGCTTGTGGCAAAGCCACATAGGTGGTACACACAATCGAAGAGGCGGGGTCTATATCTCAGTAAAATCAACACATTGGATTGCCTCTAGGGCAGTCCGCCCCTGGGCACCATTGATCTCAAGAGAGATTGAGCTGGCGCGGTGCCCCCCTTGGGGCACGCAGGCGAAGGGCGGCGCCAGACCGAAGCCCGTTCATCGTAGGTGGTCGAGCAGGGACACCGAGGTGACGGTGGCCAGTGCTGCGTAGGAGGCCTCCAGCACCGTTTCCAGCTCTGCCACCTTGGCCGCGGCCTCTGCCAGATCCATCGTTTCCAGGCTTTCCAGCGCACTTTCGGCAAAAAGCTGGAACTCCGTCTCGCGGTCGGCCAGGGCGGCCAGGCTGTCGGTCTGGGCCGACAGCTCCTCCATCATCACCCCCAGCTCCGCCGCGGCATCGTCGAGCAGCGTAAAGGCCTGGGTGAGCAGATCGGTGTCGGCCGTATCGGTGTCCATGGCGGCAAGCAGGGCGAAGGCGCGCAGCGTGGCTTCCAGGGGCTCGGCATCCGCGCGCACGCCATAGTCCAGCCGGGTGTCGCCATCGATCATCAGCGACCAGGCAGCGCCGTTGCCCTGGTAGTAGCCGGTGTCGGCGGCATCGGCGTCGGCGGTGGGGTCGTAGCCGGCGGCGTCCAGATCAACCGGCGCGGTGTCCGCCCCTGCCCCGCCGAACACGTAACTGCCGGCATAGTCGGTATTGAGGGCGGTGGCGGTATCGGCGAGCCAGCCTGCCGCAGCGGTGGCCACCGATTGCAGGGCGGCATCGGTACCGTTCAGCGCCGACGATACCGAGGTAAGCGCTGTCGTGATCAGGTCGCCGATGCCCGCCAGCGACTGGTAGCCGGTTTCGATCATCGCCTGGGCGGTTTCCGCCCGGCTGACCAGCCTGGCCGACAACTCCAGGTCGCTTGTCAGGCTGACGGTCTGGCCGGCAGCACCGCCAAGTCCGGAGAGGCTGGCGGACTTTCCGCCCGAGGCCTGCTGCGTCAGCGCCTGACCGTACTCCGCCTGCACTTTCAGGCTCTGGGCCAGCAGAACGGCATTCAGGGTGGAGGTGGCGACACGCATGGCCGGCTCCGCGTCACTGCATCATGGCGATCAGGCTGTCGAACATCTCCTGCGCCGTCGCCAGGATCTGGGCGGCGGATTCGTAGGACTGCTCCAGCACCACCAGCTTGGCGGTCTCTTCGTCGACATTGACGCCGTAGGTGTTGTCGAAACTGGTCGCCAGCGCCTCCAGCATGGCCGCCGACGCCTCGGCCGTATCGCTGGCCGTGGCGGTGCGGTCGGCAAGGCTGTCGATCAGGCTGGCGATGCGGGTGATGGGCGTGGCCTCTGTTGCCGCCAGCGCGCCGGAGGCCGGGAAGTCCTGCTCGGTGTCCACGCTGGTCCACAGGGCCTGCAACCCGGTGGTGTCGCCGGCCACCAGGGCGGTCTCGCCGGTGGCGGTGGCGGCGGCCTGGGCCAGCGGAACCCCTTGGGTTTCCAGGCTTTCGGCCACTGCCATATCCGCCGCACCGCTGCCCTGGAGCAGGGAATTGACCCCCAGGTGGTGGGCCAGGCTGCGGCCATCGGCGTCCACCGTGCCATCGCCGGCGAGCACGAGGCCGGAGGTGCCGTCGTCCGCCGCGAGTGTCAGCCGCCCGTCGCCGTCGAGGCTTGCCGACACGCCGGAAACGGCGTCCAGCGCATCGACGAGATCCTGGTATGTAGACAGCCCGGCCAGGTCGATCTCCGCCGATCCCGTCACCACGCCGTCACCGTCGGTCAGCAGCACGGCCAGGGTGCCGCTGCCGGCAAAGGCCGCAGCGGCGTCCAACGTGCCGGCGGAGGTCAGGGTGGCGGGGGCCGGCACCGGGCTGGCGGCATTGGCGGCGGCGTTCACCGCCTCCATCACCGTCACCGCCAGGCTGTCCAGCTCGTCCTGCAAGCCGGGCAGCACCGTGTCGTGCAGCTCCAGGAGGGCGCCGATGCTGCCGCCGCCAAGCTTGGTCCCCACATCCTCGCCATCGATGGCAATGCCGCCGGCCGCATCGTAGCTGAGCGTGCGCGGCGTGGAGGTCAACAGGGCCTGGCCGTCGGCGCTGTAGATATAGAGATCGCCGGACGACGCGGTGTAGGAAGCGATGTCGAGGTAGCCCGACAGCTCCTCCAGCGCGCTGCGCTGGCTGTCCAGCAGGTCGGCGGTGGAACGGCCGGCGGCGGTGGCCGCGGTGATCTGGTCGTTCAGCGTGTCGAGCGTTTGCAGCAGCGCATTGACGCTGTCGACCGACTTGGCGAGGTCGCTTTCCACCGTTCGGGCGACCGCCTCCAGATCCGCCGCCGTGGTGTTCAGCGTTTCCGCCCAGACGGCCAGCGCATCGGCCACCGCGGCGGTAGCGCTGGTCGTGCCGCCGTCCGACACCGCCTCGGCCAGGGCGTCGGACAAGGCGGTCATGGCCTCTTCCAGCGGCGCGCCGGAGGACGTGGTGCCCAGCGCCGTCAACGCGGTTTCCAGATAGGCGGCCAGCGTTTCGTCGTAACGCGCCTCCGACGCGGCCGACATCACCTCGGCCTGCAAGGCGGCGCTGATCTGATTGCCGATGGCGGTGACGGCAACCCCCACGGCCTGGCCCGACACGGTGGTGGTCGCGGTACTCGCCGTCTTGGTGGTGTAGCCCTCGGTGCTGGCATTGGTGATGTTGGTGGAGGCCACCGACATCTGCGTCTGTGCCGCGATCAGGGCGCTCTGCCCGGCATTGATGATGGCCGAAAGCGACATCGCCGGCCCCCTAGCACGCGGTGTCCGGCGCCACGCCACCGGAGATGGCAGTCGCGTTGTCGTTGCAGACGTCGCGGTCCGCCGTCAGCGCGTGCATCACGCTGTCGACCCGGCGGGCCGTCTGGCGAGCCTGCCGGGCCAGGCGACGCTGGTTGTCCTTGGTCACCGACGAGAGGTGGCGGATGCGCGCTTCCAGATCGTCCGACGTGAGCAGGCCGGCGGCTTGCAGCGACCAGATATGCTGCGTCACCGCCACGCTCAGGGTCGCGTAGTCGCGCACCAGGGTTTCGCGTTCGGCCGTCAGCGGCAGGGTGCGGGCTCCTTCGGCCAGCAGCCGCGCATCGCTTTCCGCCAGCGCAGTCAGGCGGTCCAGCACCGAAACGTAGCGGTCGTAGAGCGCCTGCAGCGGCGCGGGATTGGCGACGGGGTTCATATCCGGTCTCCCATGGCAGGCGGCAGGGCGGGTGACTGGGCGGGCGGCAGCGCGGACGGCTCGACCGCTGCCGATCGGCGCAGCGCTGCGGCGCGGAGATAGGCGGCGTAGGTGCGCTTGCGCGCGCGGATCGCCTGCAGCCGCTCGGCCGCCTCCTCGTAGAGATCCGCCATGCGGGCGAGCGCCGCGGCCAGGTCGGCGGCCAGCGCCAGCCGGTCGCCGCGGGTGGCATCGGCGGGCAGCCGCTCGGCCCGGCGCCGGATGGCCGCGGTGTCCTGCAGCACGTCGTCGAGCGAGGCGAGGAACTCTGTCCGGTGGCCCAGGCGCCGCGCGCTCATGCCTTGGCCCTCACCAGGCTGTCGAACATCTCCTGGGTGGTGGAGATGATCTCGCTGGCGGCCGAATAGGCCTGCTGGGCGACGATCAGCTTGCTGAACTCCGCCGCGGTATCGACGGTGGAGCTTTCCAGCGTGCCGGCCTGGATGGAGCCGGCCCCGGCGGTGCCGGGCGTCGTCAGGTTCTCTGCCCCCGACAGGATGGTGGCGGTGTAGGTGTTGCCCGACTGCGCCTCCAGCCCATCGGGGTTGGCGAAGGTGGCCAGCGGGATCTGGTAGATCGACTGGCTGACACCGTTGTCGTAGTTGGCGTAGACCCTGCCGTTGTCGTCGATGGTCAGGCTCTGGTAGACGCCGTAGGCGACACCATCCTGGCTGACCGATTTGACGGTGATGGCCGTGGTGGAATCGCTGGCGGTCTGGCTCAGCAGGCTGGTGGTGCCGGCGGTTCCGGCGGCGTAGTCGATGCCGCTGTCCGCCGCACCGGTCGTCCAGTTGGCGATGGTGATCTCCAGCGCCGCCGGGCTGGTCGACGCAATGGAGCCGTCGGAATTAAAGGTGATCGTGCCGCCGCCGCTGGCCGTGCCGGACACGGTGGAGGTGGCGGACGCCAGCACCGGATCTTCGGCGGCCAGCGTCCATTCGTTGGTATCGGTCTTGGTGTAGGTCAGCGTCAGCGCGTGGGCGATGCCCAGGCTGTCGTAGATCTCCACCTCGGTTTCCACCGTGGTGCCCACAGCGGCTTCGGCCGGCAGGATGCCCTGCACCGCAAGCTCGGTGGTGGGCGTGGCCAGACCGGTCAAATCGTTGATGTTGATGGGTTCCAGCGAGGACGCGCCGACGGCCGACGAGCCGTCCGCATCCGTGGGATAGGCCAGCAGGTAGAAGCCGTTGGAGTTGATCAGATAGCCTTCGGCATCGGTCGCGAAATCGCCCACCCGGGTGTAGCTGACCGAGCTGCCGTCGGACTGGTCGCTGACCACGAAGAAGCCGTTGCCATCGATGCCCAGGTCCAGCTCGCTGTCCGAGGAGGTCAGCAGCCCCTGGGCGCTGATGTTCTGCTTGGGCGAGGCCACGGCACCGGCACCGGTGAAGGTCTGGGCCGAGCCGCTGCCGGTGACCAGGCTGGCGAAGCTGGCATCGGTGGTCTTGTAGCCAACGGTCTCGCTGTTCGCGAGGTTGGTGGAAATGGCCGACACCGCCTTGGATTGCGCGGTGAGCGCGGACACGGCGACGGTAAGGGCGCTGCTGAGGCTGCTCATGGTCTGGTCTCCTGCCGCACGGGGAGCGGGCGGCCGTCTGTCAGGCCGCTGCGGATGCGGCGATCACGCTGTCGAGGCTGATGGTCGTGCCGTTGGCCAGCACCAGCTCCGGTTCGCCGGACGACCAGGTGACCTGGGTGGCACGGCTGGTGGCGCTGGCGTCGAGCGTGGCGGTGGAACCGTCGGACGCCGCTGCGGTGGCGATCAGGCTGTAGGTACCGGCGTCGGCCGTTCCTTCCGCGTCGCTCAACGAGCCGTCCCAGGTGAAGGTCAGGGAGGAGCCGGCGGCGACGCTGTCGGCAGTGGTTTCGAACACCGTCTCGCCGGCGGCGTCGACGACCTCAAGGGTCACCGCCTGGGCGCCATCGGGGATCTCCACCGTCCAGGTCAGCGCGCCGCCCGCGTAGTCCTGTGCCGACGATCCATAGGCGACGTCGGTGCCGAGGAACGACAGCGCCACATCCGACGTCTGCTCGGCCGTCGCCTGGATCAGGGCGGCCAGGTAGTCGTTGGTCTGCATCTGCTGTTCAAGCTGGGCGTAGCCGACGAGCTGGCTGCTCAGCTCCGTCACGTCGACGGGGTCGGTGGGGTTCTGGGTCTCAAGCTGCGTCGTCAGCACCGACAAGAACAGCTCATAGGCGTCCTCCGCCGACTCCGTGACCGAGCTGGACGAGCTGGTGGTGCTGCTCGTGCCGCTGGTGCTGGTGAGAGTGGAGGAAGATGTGAGGGTGATCCCATCCATGGCACGCCGCCTTTCGACAACCGGGTGAACGGTGGGCGGGGCCGGGCCAGATCGGCCATCCAGCACCCGCGCTTGTCCTGAAGACGGATCGGGGCCGCCGATCCTGTCGCGGACCGGGCGAAAATTTTTTTCCGATTTTCTGCGCCAGGGTTCCGGCGGCGGGCGCGTTCCAAGCGTGACCGGCCCGAGCGCTACTGCTTACCCCAGGCCTGCTCGTCACCCGGCAACGGAGGGAACCGAACCGTTCCCTTGCTCGTCAGAAGGAGACCCAGTCATGCCTGTGATCGCAACCAACACCGCCGCCAATTCGGCCCTGCGGTACCTGAACCTGAACACCACCGAGCAGACCGACGCGCTGAACCGGATCGCCAGCGGCTCCAAGGTCACCAAGGCGTCCGACGATGCGGCCGGCCTCGCCGTCGCCACCAAGCTGCAGAACGATGTGGCGGTGCTGGACCAGGCGCAGACCAACGCCTCGCACGCCACCGCGGTGCTGGAAACCGCCGATGGCGGCATGGCGCAGATCGGCGACATCCTGGAGCGCATGAAGGTGCTGGCGGCGCAGTCCCTCTCCGGTGCCGTCACCGATACCGAGCGGGCCTATATCGACTCCGAGTTCCAGGAGCTGATCACGGAAATCGATTCCATCGCCGAAGGCACCCGCTTCAACGGCGAGAGCCTGCTGGACGACAGCGGCCAGCACGGCAGCACCTCCGGCGGCGCCACCTATCTGGTGGGCACCGATGCGTCGACCGACGTGATCACGGTGACCATCGCCGACGTCACCAGCACCACCCTCGGCGTCGGTTCCAGTGCCGTCGATTCCGCCACCAACGCGACGAGCGCCGCCTCCGCCATCGATACGGCGATCGACGCGCTGGCGGCAGCACGCTCGGATGTCGGAGCGATGATGTCGCGGTTCGAATACCACACCCAGCAGCTCGCCAGTTCCGAGGAGAACCTGGATGCCGCCCAGTCGGCCATCGTCGATGCCGATATCGCCGAGGAGCAGGCCAACTTTTCGTCCGCCCAGGTGAAGACCAACGCCGCCATCTCCGCCATGGCCCAGGCCAACGAGATGCCGCAGGCCCTGCTGCAGCTTCTGCAGTAGGTGGCTGCGACGGGCCGGCCGGGGGCACCCCCACTCCACCACCGTTGCCCCCGGCCGGTTCCTGGTACGTGCCGTCGCTGATCTGAACCGAGGAGCGCCATGTCGACCATCGTCACCAGCAGTGCCGCCACCGGAGCCAGCGGGACGACCTATGTGTCCGGCCTGTCCGGCTTCGACAGCTCGGCACTCATCGAGGCGGCGGTGGAAGCCAAGATGGCGCCGGCCTATCGGCTGGACGTGCAGATCGAAGCACTGGAAGCCGAAGCCGCGGCCTACGCCGAAATGAGCGGCCTGCTGGACGATTTGGGAACGGCAGCCCAGGCGCTTTCCAGCGACACCGAGGAGTCCGCCTACGCCTCCTATGCCGCCTATCTCACGGCCCCGGCGCTGGACGATCCCACCGCCTATATGGCGGTGACGGTGACCGAGGAGGCCGAGCTTGGCGTCTACGAGATCACCATCGACCAGTTGGCCCAGGCCATGAAGGTCGCCGCCGCCGAACAGGCGACCGGCACCGCCCTGGCGCTGGAGGGCAGCTTCACCCTGGCCGCCGATGGCTACGCCGGGGCGGAGATCGCGGTGGATGGCGAGATGACGCTGAGCGACATCGCCGCCGCCATCAACGCCGCCAGCGCCGATACCGGCGTCACCGCCACTCTGGTGCGCACGTCTAACAGCGGCTCCACCCTGGTGCTGTCAGCGGCGGACACCGGCGTGTCCTTCACCGCGGAAGCGGCATCGGGCGACGATGTGCTGGCCGGGCTCGGCCTCACCGATAGCGAGGGCGCCTTCGCCAACCAGGTGCAGGCGGCGCAGATGGCCCAGGTGACGGTGGACGGCATCACCGTCACCAGCTCCACCAACGAAATCGAAGACCTGCTGCCGGGGGTGTCGCTCAACCTCTATGCCGCCACCGCGGGGGAAACCATCACGGTGGAGGTGGGCCAGGACCTGAGTGCGGTGCGCGATGCCGTGGAAGCCTTCGTCGATGCCTTCAACGCCTACCGCACCTTTGCCATCACCCAGCAGGCCACCGGTGACGACGGCGCGTCGGACGCCGCAGTGCTGTTCGGCGAAACCACGCTGAAAAGCGCCAATGCCGCGCTTTACGACGTGATCGAAACCACCGTCACCGTGGACGGCACCACCTACGCGCTCGCCGATATCGGCCTCACCTACACCGCCGGCAACATGCTGGGCATCGACGACGACGCGCTGGAAGGAGCGCTGCTCCAGCACCCGGAGGTGGTGGAAGCGCTGTTCGCCAGCCGTGCGGACACCGATTCCGCCGATCTCGGAGTCGGCAAGCTGCCCGCCGGCGTGGCCAGCGGCACCTATCAGGTGGACGTGACGTACGATGCCGACAGCGGCGAAATCACCGGCGCCAGCATCGACGGCGTGGCCCTGGAGGTTTCCGGCGCCTCCCTGGTGGGGGCCGAGGGCACGGCGTTCGAAGGGCTGCGCCTGGTCTATACCGGCACCGCCGATGCCAGCGTGGAACTGACCGTCAGCCAGGGTCTGGCCGACGTGATGATGGCGATGGTGGAAACCTATGCCGACGACAGCGACGGCCTGGTGACCGCCAAGATCGAGAGCCTGGACGCCTCCGTAGAGGCCAAGCAGGACCGCCGCGACGAGATCGCCGAGCGGGCCGCCGCCTACGAAGGCGATCTGGTCGAGTACTACGCCCGCCTGGAGCAGGCGATCGCCGCAGCGGACATCGCGCTCCAGCAACTGCAAGCCTTGCTGGACACCGACGATGACTAGAGAACCGCCGCGCCACAGCTCAGGCGGTCGCGCCCTGCCCGGCCCCTATGCCGTCGCCAGCCGTGCTGCCGCGGCGGCCGCCTACGGCACCGCCCGGCGCACCCTGTCGCCCCTGCAGATCGTCGTAGAACTCTACGACCGGGCGCTGACCGCCGTGGCCCATGCCCGCGCCGCCAGGGACCATGGTACCCCGGAACCGGAGTTCCAGGCGCTCACCGCGGCGGTCCGAATCTTGCGAGGGCTCGACGGTTGCCTCCTCCGCTCCGACAGTCGGGCGCCCGCCGTGTCCGCCACCCTGCACGACTACTACGACCGGGTCGTTGCCCAGCTCTACGCCGCCCAGCGCACGCGCGGCGCGGCCGGCACAGCCCGTTACGCCAGCGTCCACACCCAGATTTCCACGATGCGCGAGGCATGGGCTGAATTGGCCGGCGTGCCCTCGCTCAAGGTCCCTCCCCGGCAAGATTTGCCGGGTGCGGGGCAAATCCTGCCCGGCTCGGCGCAAAAGGTGCCTGCTGATCGAAGGATATCCACCCGATGACCCGCAGATCACAGTTCGCCCGACGCCATGAGCACCCGTACCAACGTAGAGGTCTGCGCCAGCGGTAGTCTTGAGCGCGCGCGGGTCGCCCAACCGGCCCCGTGGGTCCAAGCCGTTGCGGACCGGCCAGACGAAGCCCTGATGCTGCAGGTTCGCGACGGCGACCGCGCGGCCTTCCGGGAGATCGTCACCCGCCATATCGACCGCATCGTCGCCCTGGCGCGCCGCGTCGTCGGCGATGCGGAGGCGGAGGAGATCGCCCAGGACGTGTTCTTGAAGTTGTGGGCCCGCAAGGACCAGTGGAGCCCCGGCACCGGCTCGTTCCGCACCTGGCTGTACCGGGTGGCGCTCAACCGCTGCATCGATGCCACCCGCAAGCACCGGGCGGTGCCGCTGGACGACACCATCGACCCGCCGGACGAGCGCGCCGGGCCGCTGGAGACCTGCGAAACGAACGAAACCACGCGGCGGCTGCGGCGGGCCATGCGCGAACTGCCGGTCCGCCAGAGAATTGCCATAGCGCTCTACTATTCACACGATTTGACGGCCCCCGAGGTGGCCGTCATCATGAAGCTTCGGGTGAATGCCGTGGAATCCTTGCTGAAGCGTGGCCGGCACAGGTTGCGCGAACTGCTCAGCAGGTAGTTCCACGGGCTTCGCGATACGGCGCAGAACGCGCCGGCCGGGTTGGGAATGACCGACGAACAGTTCAACACGCTGCTCGCCACCTTTGGTGCCGACCTTTCCAGATGGCCGCATGACAGCCGCGTCGCGGCGATGGCGCTGCTGCGCGACTCCGCGGGCGCCCAGCGGGCCTATGAGGCTGCCCGCGCCCTGGACATGGATTTGCGCCGCGAGGACGAGCGCCTGGCGCCGGATCGCCGGGCCGCCCTGGTGGACAGCATCATGGGTGCGCTCGACGCTGGCGAAGACAGCAGTGGCGAGGCAGGCGATGCCGCGGGCCGGGCGCCGTTGCCGCCGGTCGGTTCGCGCGCTGCACCTGTACCGCCGGCCCGGCCGGTTCGGCCCGCCCTGCCTGTCGGCATCCTGGGGCTGGCCCTGCCGCGCCGCGCCCATCTGATCGCCTATCTCGGCATCGGCCTGCTGGTGGGGGTGGCGGTGGCCCAGGCCATCCAGGCCACCCAGGTGCCCTACCCGATCCTGCCGGTGCGCGGAGTGGTCGAGCAGTGGATGAGGTAGGCCAGACGACGTCTGACGCCGCCGGGGATGCCTCCGGGGCCGGCCCGGAGTCGACGGATCGCCGGCGCCTGGCGCGCTGGTTGCGCTGGTCGATCGTCCTCAATGTCATCCTGGTGGGGGTGGTGCTGGGCTCGCTGGTCAGCGGGCTGGTCGCCGGCCGGCCGGACTTCATGCCGCCGCTGGACGATGGCGCTGCCCTGGAAGAACTCTTCGCCGAGGTGATCGATGCCTCGCTGTCGGGCGCGCATCGCGAGGAGGCGCTGGCCATCCTGCGCCAGCACCGCGCTGCCTTCGATGCGGCCATCGCTCCGGTGGCCGGTGACGGCACGTTCCGCGGCTTCGACCAACAGCGCATGGCCGCGGCGTTCCAGGACGGCACCCTGACGGCGGAGATGGCCGCCCAGTGGCACACCGACCTGGCGACGGTGGGCGATGCCCATTGGGGCTTCTTCAGCGGCCTGCTGGTGGACCTTGCGGGGATCCTCGACCCCGCGGAGCGGGAACGCTTCGATGCCGCCATGGCCGAGCGCATGCCGCCCCCGCCGCCCCCATCGGACTAGGCATTTGATCCTGAGGTGAGAAGCCGCCCGACCGGACGGGCCTACATCACCGCACCGATCTGCCAGGGCACGAACTCGTTGTCGCCCAAGCCCAGATCCTCGCTCCTGGTGCGCTCGCCGGATGCCACGGCCAGCACCGTCTCCAGGATCTCCGCCCCCTTGTCGGCCAGGCTGACGCCCTCGGCAATCACGTCGCCGCAGTTGATGTCCATGTCGTCGGGCATGGCGCGGAAAAGCCGGTCGTTGGTGGCCAGTTTGATGGTCGGCGCCGGCTTGGAGCCGAAGGCCGAACCGCGGCCGGTGGTGAACACCAGCACCTGCGCCCCGCCGGCGATCTGGCCGGTGGCGGACACCGGATCGAACCCCGGCGTGTCCATGAACACCGCCCCCTTGGCGTCGATGCGTTCGGCATAGTCGTACACCGCCGTCAGTGGCGTGGCGCCGATCTTGGCGGCCGCCCCCAGCGACTTCTCCAGAATGGTCGTCAACCCGCCGGCCTTGTTGCCGGGCGACGGGTTGTTGTCCATCGAGCCGCCGTGCATTTCCGCGTAGCGCTCCCACCAGGCAATGCGGTCGAGCAGCTTGCGCGCCACCTCCGGGCTGGCGGCACGGCGCAGCAGCAGCCCCTCCGCCCCGTAGATCTCCGGCGTTTCCGACAGCACGACGGTGCCACCGAGCCCGACCAGCCCATCGGCCGCGCGGCCCAGGGCCGGATTGGCAGTCAGCCCCGAATAGCCGTCCGACCCGCCGCATTGCAGCGCTAGCACCAGCTCCGACGCCGGGCAGTCGCTGCGGCTGGCGCGGTTCACCTCCGGCAGCAGGGCCGTCACCTGCTCCACCAGCCGGGCGATGGTGGCGCGGGTTCCGCCGGTTTCCTGGATGGTCAGGCCGTGGAAGCGTTCGCTGCCGGCCGCGCCGAACATCGCCCGCATGGTGGCGATCTGCATCACCTCGCAGCCGAGCCCGACAAACACCGTCGCCCCGACATTGGGGTGGGTGGCGTAGCCCCACAGCACGCGCTGCAGGTTTTCCCACCCCGCCCCGGCCGACGCCATGCCGCAGCCGGTGCCGTGGGCGAAGGCGGCGACGCCGTCGACATTGGGGAAGTCGGCCAGGATGCCGCTGCGGTTGATCTGGTCGGCGGCCAGCCGCACCACGGTGGCCGAACAGTTCACGGTGGCGCACAGGGCGATCATGTTGCGCGTACCCACCCGCCCGTCGGCACGGCGGAAGCCCTGGAAGCTGCGCGGCGGCATCTGCGGGATGGCACGCCGGGCGGCCTCCAGGTCCGCAGCGATGGCATAGGCGCGGTCATGCGCGCCGATGGCGCAGTTGTGGGAATGCACGTGCTCGCCTGCGGCGATCGCCTGGGTGGCGTAGCCGATGATCTGGCCGAACTTGCGGATGGCGGCCCCTTCCGCCAACCCGTGGCGGGCGAGCTTGTGGCCCTGCTGCACCGCCGCGGCCAGCGCCACGCCGCTGCCGAGCGGGCGGTCGCCGGCGGCGGCCGGTGCCGTCAGCACCACCACATCGTCGACTGGATCTAAGAGGAGCGTGCCAGTCATATCTCGCTAGCGGGCAAGCCAGCCCCCGTCGACATTGAGGATCGCACCGGTTATATAGCCGGCCGCCGGCGTGCACAGGAAGGTGACGGCCCCGGCGATATCCGCCGGGTCGCCCCACCTTCCGGCCGGAATGCGCCCGAGGATCTCTGCCGACCGTGCGGAATCCTCGCGCAGATCGGTGGTGTTGTTGGTGGCGATATAGCCCGGCGCCACGGCATTCACGTTGATGGCGTGGGCGGCCCATTCGTTGGCCATGATCCTCGTCAGCCCCGCCACCCCGTGCTTGGACGCGGTGTAGGCCGGCACCCGGATGCCGCCCTGGAAGGACAGCAGCGAGGCGATGTTGACGATGCGCCCGCCGCTGCCGCGCGCCATCGCCGCCCGCGCGAATGCCTGGCACAGCAGGAACACGGCCTTCAGGTTCACGTCCATCACCGCGTCCCAGTCGGCCACGGTGTAGTCCACCAGGTCGGCGCGGCGGATGATCCCGGCATTGTTGATGAGGATGTCGAGGTCGCCGGCTGCCGCCAGGCGCGCCGCCGCCGCTTCCGGCTCGGCCAGATCGAGGGCGAAGGCTTCGGCGGACCCGCCGGACTGTTCGATCCGCGCCACCGTGTCGGCACAGGAGGAGCGGCCGGCGGCAACCACATGGGCGCCGGCATCCGCAAGACCCAGGGCAATGGCCTGCCCGATACCCGTGTTGGCTCCGGTGACGAGCGCCCGCTTGCCGTCGACCCGGAAGATGCGGCTCACCGCAGATCTTCCATCGCCACCATGTCCATGTCGGTGAAGTCCACGTT
>JAGQRL010000300.1:0-3105 GCA_020425485.1 Rhodospirillaceae bacterium | reverse complement strand
TGGATCGACCAGGTGGGCGAAATCACCGCTTCCTCGTTGGCCATGACGATGTGGCGGGTTTCTTCCGGCCGCCCCATGAAGTGGAACACGCGCTGGCCGGCCGCCAGGTCGAAGTAGAAATAGGCCTCCATGCGGCGGTCATGGTGGTGCGCCGGCATGGTGTTCCAGATCGAGCCTTCGGCAAGCTGGGTGTAGCCCATCACGAGCTGGCAGGTGTCGCACACGTCGGGGTGAAGGAACTGCAGGATCACCCGCTCGTTCGCTCCGGCCTTGGAACCCAGCTCCACGCGGTTGGCCTCTGCCTGTGTGATCACGCGGCTGGGGCAGGTGCGGTGTGCCGGCGCCGACAGCACGTAGTAGCGCCCTGCCCCCTTGAAGGTCACCGGGCCGGAGCCCACGCCGATATAGAGGATCTCGCCCTTGCCCACCTCGAAGCTCTGGCCGCCGGCGTCCACCGTGCCCGCCTCGCCGATGTTCAGCACGCCCATCTCACGCCGGTCGAGGATCGACGGCGTGCCGGTGTTGGTGACGTGGTCGAGCGTCAGCGGCGATCCGTCCGGCACCGCGGAGCCCAGGATCAGGCGGTCGTAGAAGCTGTAGACGAGCTTGATCTCGCCCGGCTTGAACAGGCCGCCGACGTGGAAGTGGTCGCGCAGGCCCTGGGTATCCAGCGCCTTGGCACTGGGCGGGTCGATCGCGTAGCGAGTCTCGGCGGTCGTCATCGTTGCGTCCTCACAGAAAATCGTCGCGCCTGGGGGTGAAGGTATCGATCAGGCGCCCGGCCTCAAGGCAGCGGCAGCCATGCTCGGCGTTCGACGGGATGACGAAGCTGTCGCCGGGGCCGACCTCGAACGCCTCCTCGCCGATCTCGAACCGGAAGCGGCCGCTTTCCACATAGGTGGACTGGGTGTGCGGGTGGCTGTGGCGCGTGCCGACGGCCCCTTCGGCGAAACTGAAGGACACCACCATCAGCCCCTCGGAGTCCGACAGCACCTGGCGATCGATCCCCGGGTCGGGCGACACGGTTGGGAACTTGCGCACATAGGGCATGGGCGAAGACCTCAGTGGAACAGCGCCGGCATCCACAGCGACAGCGCCGGGATGTAGGTGACGAGCAGCAGCGTGAACACCGCCGCGGCGTAGAACGGCCAGATGGCGCGGATCACCCGCTCCACCGGCACCTTGCCCACCGCGCAGCCGACGAACAGCACGGCCCCCACCGGCGGCGTGCACAGCCCGATGCCGAGGTTGAGGATCATGATGATCCCGAAATGCACCGGATCGACCCCGAAGGTCTCCACCACCGGCAGGAAGATTGGCGTGGTGATGACGATCAGCGGCGACATGTCCATGAAGGTGCCCAGCACCAGCAGGACCACGTTCAGGATCAGCAGGATGACGATCGGGTTGTCGGAAATCTCCGTCATCGCCGCGGCAAGCTGGGCCGGCACATGCAGATAGGCCAGCAGCCAGCCGAAGGACGCCGCACAGCCGATCACCAGCAGCACCATGGACGAGGTGCGCACCGCCCCCATCGTCGCCGCCACGAAGTCCTTCCAGCTCAGCGAGCGGTAGGCGATCAGCGTCACCAGCATGGCATAGACCACGGCGATGCAGGAGCTTTCCGACGGGGTGAAGACGCCGGAGCGCACGCCGCCGAAGATGATGCCCACCAGGATCAGCCCGGGCACGGCGTTGACGAACAGGATGAGCATGGCCCGTCCGCCGGGGAACCTCTCCGTGGCGTAGTGGCGGCGCCGGGCCACCAGCCAGGCGGCGACCATCAGCGACAGGGCCAGGATCAGGCCGGGGATGATGCCGGCGGTGAACAGATCGGCGATGGAGATGTTCCCGCCGCCGGCGATGGAATAGATGATCAGGTTGTGCGAGGGCGGGATCATCAGCGCGATCATCGCCGCGGTGACGGTGATGGATACGGCGTATTCGGTGTCGTAGCCGCGTTCCTTCATCTGCGGGATCATCAACCCGCCGATGGCCGAGGCATCCGCCGCAGCGGAGCCGGAAATGCCGCCGAACAGCACCGACGCGGCGATGTTGACCTGGCCGAGCCCGCCCCTGAGGTGGCCCACCGCGGCACCGGCCAGCGCCACCAGCCGCCGGGCGATGTCGCCGCGCACCATCAGTTCGCCGGCATAGATGAAGAACGGGATCGCCATCAGCACGAACACCGAGATGCCGGAATTCAGCCGCTGGAAGACGACCACGGGCGGGATGCCGAGATAGATCACCGTGGCAAAGGACGCCACGCCCAGGCAGAACGCCACCGGCGTACCGATGATGAGCAGGAACGTGAAGGTTCCGAACAGGACCAGAAGTTCCATCACTGCCGCTCCGGGAAGCCGCGGTTGTCCTTGTCCGCAAAGGGCTCGCCGACCATCTGGCTTTCCTCTGGATGTCCCTGATCGCCGAACCGCGCTGTCGGCAGGCCGACCATGCGGCGCAGGATGCGTTCAAGCGAAAACATCAGCATCACCAGGCCGCCCCAAATCACCGCGAAGTAATTGAAGGCGCCGGAGATGCCGATATTGGGAATGGTTGAGGTCCACGTCGTGTCCGCAAGCTGCACGCCGTAGATGATCATGCCGAAGGCAAAGGCCACCACCACCAGATCGGAAATCGTGTGGAGCACAGCCTTGGTGCGCGGGCCGAGCACGAGCAGCAGCACGTCGAAGCTGAGGTGATTGCCCTCGCGGATGCCGACGGAGGCGCCCAGCAGAATGAACCACGCCATGATCAGGACCGAGCCGTTGCTGGTCCAGGTCGGCGTGTCGTTTTCCACGTAGCGGCCGTAGACCTGCCAGGCGATGAAGGCCGTCATGATGACGAGGCCGGTGGCGGAGAGCCAGAGCATGACCCGCGAGACGACGCTGAGCGCCGCGGATAGTCGCTCAACAAATGATAGCACGAGGATTGCCCCGTTCGTTAAAGGAACGGCCGCCCGGAGGATCCGGGCGGCCGCTCTTTGGCTTCGGGCTTACTCGGTTTCGACCGCCTGGATGCGGGCGACGAGGTCGCGAAGCTCGGGGGTGTTGGCGTGGGCTTCGTAGACCGGGCCCATCGCTTCGATGAACGGGGTCTTGTCGA
>JAGQRL010000028.1:8684-9390 GCA_020425485.1 Rhodospirillaceae bacterium | reverse complement strand
GCGCTGAACCGGTCCCCGGCCACGAAGCTGCGCCCGCTCACCGCCTGTTCCAGCGCGTTCAGCGTCAGCTCGTAGGTGCCGTAGCCCACCATGCCCTGGCGGTCTTCCGGCGGCACGTGGCCCAGCGCCTTGGAGATCAGCGCCGGTTCCACACAGCCGGCGGCGAAGAACAACCAGCGATAGTAGGCGCCGCGTTCGCCGGCCGGCGGCGCCAGCCCGGCCTCGGGGAAGGCATCGGCCAGATAGGCGCAGATGGCACCGCTTTCGGTGATCACCTGGCCGCCGTGCACCAGGGCCGGCACCTTGCCCATGGGATTGATGGCCAGATACTCCGGCGACTTCATCGGCGGGCCATAGCCCACGATCTCAACCGTATAGGGGCAGCCCACCTCTTCCAGCATCCAGCGGACAATGCGCCCGCGCGACCGGGGGTTGGTGTAGAGGATCGGATCGTCGGCCATGGGGGCCCTCTCCATCGGGTGAAACGAGCGAGAACATAACACGAACGTATGGGCGCGTCACCGGCAAACCGGCAGCGTCACGCAAGGTTCACGCGCCCGGCTCCTCCGCTTCCGCCTTCAGGCCGGTGGCGATCTGCTCCAGCACCGCCAGCACCTGGCGCAGGTCCCGGGCGGTGTCCTCCCGCGCGGCGGTGTCCACGGCGATGCGGAAGGAGCTGCGCCCCCGCCCCGTGCCCGCCATGTGG
>JAGQRL010000028.1:0-8638 GCA_020425485.1 Rhodospirillaceae bacterium | reverse complement strand
GGGTCGCCCTGGTGCACGGCGGCGTTGTGGGTGGCGGCATTGAAGAAGATGCGCGCGTGCTTGGCGTCGTCGGACATGGGGGTCCCTTCTGGCCCGTCGGGGGCGAACGGTGGCGGCCACGGTGCTGTCATGGGCGGGGCCGTACCACGGTTTCGCTGCCGGCCGCATCGACCTTTTGCGGCAACGGAAACCAGGTGACGAAACGCTGGGCCAGCCGGCGGTCGCCCTCGATGCTGAGCAGGCCGGCCGCTTCCAGCTCCGCCAGCGCCTGACCGCCATAGACAGCACCCGCCAGCACCTGCGGGCTGCCGGCCAGCACCACATCGGCGCTGTCCACCTCCCCCGCGTCGACGGCAAAGCCGCGGTAGCTGAGGCGGGCGAGGAAGCTTTCGTGGTCCAGCTTCAGCCCGACGGTGCCGCGCAAGCCCCCGGTGCGGGAGAGATCGAACATGGTGCGCAGCGACAGCACGAAGGAGGCGGCACTGATGGGCCGGCTTGGATCATGATGGGGCGAGCGCGCCGCCCAGCGCCCCAGCGCCTGGAAGATCGGCTCGGCCTCATACCCCCAGGGCGTCAGCTCGTACACCTTCACCGAAGCCGGCGGCGGTAGCGTGCGCGTCGTGGCGATGCCGGTGGCGATCAGCCCGTCCAGCCGCTGGGTGAGCACATTGGCGCTGATGCCGGGCAGCCCGGCGCGCAGATCGCCGAAGCGCTTGGGGCCGACCATCAGCTCGCGGATCACCAGCAGCGCCCAGCGTTCGCCCACCAGATCGAGGGCGTGGGCGGCGGCGCAGGCATCGTGATATTCCCGGCGGGTGGGGCGGTCGGCATCTCTAGTTATTTTTTCTAACTCCACGATTGCATTTTATAACTCGCTCGGGCATCGTCGTCAAATTCCAGGCCCGGAGCCACCGCGATGCCCCAGATGATCTTCGTCAACCTGCCCGTCGCCGACCTGCCGGCCGCCACCAGCTTCTACCAAGCCGTCGGCGCCACCAAGGACGAACGCTTCAGCGACGCCACGACGTCGGGCATGGCGTTCTCCGACACCATCTGCCTGATGCTGTTGACCCATGACAGGTTCTGCCAGTTCTCGCCCAGGCCCGTGGCCGATGCCAGGGCAGCCAACGAGGTGCTGCTGACCCTCTCGGCCGACAGCCGCGAGGCGGTGGACGCCATGGTCGGCCGCGCCGAAGCCGCCGGCGGCCGCATCGACCCGTCGCCGATCGAGGACTGCTGCGATTTCATGTACGGCCGCAGCTTCGAAGATCTCGACGGGCATCTCTGGGGGGTCATGTGGATGGATGTGGAGGCGTTCCTCCAGGCCATCGCCGGCCGCGCCGCATCGGCGTAGCGGCACACCGCAGCACGGGAGGCAACCCATGGCCTATGTCGACGGTTTCGTGATGGCCGTGCCCACGGCCAACAAGCAGGCGTTCGCCGCCCACGCCCGGGGGGCCGTGCCGATCTTCAAGGACTACGGTGCGATCTCCGTTACCGAATGCTGGGGCGACGACGTGCCGGAGGGCGAGGTCACCTCGTTCCCCATGGCGGTGAAGCGCCAGGCGGACGAAACGGTGGTGTTTTCCTGGATCGTCTGGCCGTCAAAGGAGGTGCGGGATGCCGCCATGGGCAAGCTGATGGCCGATCCGCGCTTCGCCGAACTGGGCGACATGCCGTTCGACGGCAAGCGGATGATCATGGGTGGGTTCCAGCCGCTGGTGGAGGGCTAAGCCCTCATCTCGCAATGGTTGCACGTTGCAACCCATCGTAGCGACACGGAACGAATCGGGACGAACCAGCAAACAGACGGCGAACAGGAGGGGTCCGCCGCGGGGCGACTCGAACGGACGCTAGGCCAGGCGCTGCTTCACCACGCTGTTGATGTCGCCCAGCCGGGCCGTGCAGGCGGCGGCCAGATGGGCGCGGCTGGTGGCGTAGTCGGCCTTCGCCGTCTCGTCCTTCACGCTGGGCAGGTTGATGTCGACATTGAGCAGGGTGGCCTGGGCGGCGGCATGCACCAGCAGGGCGCCCGCCCCGACATCGCTGACGATGTGGCCCGACACCACGGAGACGGACTGGCGCGCCAGGTCCAGCGCTTCCAGGGCTGACTGGGCGGCGTTCAGCGGCACCTCGGTCGCCACCGCTGCCGCTTCGGCCAGGGCCTGGCGCCGGGCCGCCTTCTCCTCCTCCGTCGCCTTGGGCTTGGCCAGGGCGGCCATGTAGCCTTCGAAGGCGGCGATATCGGCATCGGCGTGATCGCACAGGTCCGCCAGCACCCGCTCGCCGGAGGCGATCAGCACGCCGAACGCGTCCGCCTGATCGGTTGCCTTGCGCGCGGTCACCCGCAGCGCCATCAGCACCAGCCCCAGGCCGATGCTGGCCGACACCATGGCGGCCGAACCGCCGCCCGGCGTCGCCGCATCCGAAGCCGTGCGGTCGCGGAACTCTGCAAGGCCCCAGGACCAGACGCTGGTGGTGTCCGCTTGATCGCTCATGGCGTGCTTCCGTAAAGGTTGCTGCGCTTACCCGCCGCCGGCCAGATGGCCCTGCAGCCTCAGCGCCTGCATCAGGTTGGCAAAGATCAGGGTGGAGGTGAGCGGGCCGACCCCGCCGGGCACCGGCGTCATGGCCGCAGCGATTTCCGCGCAATCGGGCGCCACGTCGCCCACCACCCCGGTGTCGGTCACGTTGATGCCGGCATCCACCACCACCTGGCCATGGCGCAGATGCGCCTGGGTGATCAGCCCAGCCCGCCCGGCGGCGACGAACACCACGTCGCACGGCTCGATGGCGGCGCGCAGGTCCGGCGTCTTGGTGTGGCAGACGGTAACGGTGGCATCGCGGTTGATCAGCATGGGGATGAGGGCGCGGCCCACAGACCGGCCGCGGCCCACCACGCAAACCCGCTCGCCGCGCAGCGGCCCCCATGCTTCGGCCAGCGCAATGCAGGCCAGCGGCGTGGCCGGGGCGATGGCATCGGCCTCGCGCCCGGCGGCGATCAGCCCCAGATTGGCGGCGGTCAGCCCATCCACATCCTTGTGGGGCACGATGGCGGCGATCAGCCCGGCGGCATCCAGCGCATCGTCCACCGGCAATTCCAGGATGATGCCGTGCACCGCGGGGTCGGCCGACAGGTCTGCCAGGCGGGCCAGCGCGGCGGCCTGGCCGGCGCCCGGCTCCACCGTTTCCAGCCGCACGGTCACGCCCACCTTGGCGGCGGTGCGGCCCTTGGCTTCGGCATATTTCTTCACCGCCGGGTCGGCACTGGCCACCACCACGGCCAGCGTCGGGGTGACGCCGCGGGCGGTCACGGCCGCAGCATCGGCGGCGATCCGGGCACGCAGCCCTTCTGCTAGCGGGGCTCCCCGCAGGTCCTTGGCCAGGCTCATGGCGCAATCCGTAGGGTTCTAGGCGGTAACGGGCGAGACGGGCGGGTGATACCCCTCGACTCTGAAGCATGCAACGCCCATAACCCGGCGCCAAACTCGGTACTCTGCCGGGAGCGACACCAAAGGGGCCGGATTTACCGTTTCTGAACCGGGTAGCTCGACCGAAACCTCGACCGAACAGCGCAATTGGGATCATCGACTGACCATGCCACGCATCCTTCTCGGCCTCGGCGGCAATCTGGGCGACCGCGCCACCAACATGCGCGCGGCGATTGCCGGGCTGACGCGGTTCCTCAACGTCTCTGCCGTTTCCCCGGTCTACGAGACCGCGCCGATGTATCTGAAAGACCAGCCGGCCTTCTTGAACCTGGCGCTGACGGCGGAAACCGATATGGCGCCGGCGAGCCTGCTGGCGGCGGTGAAGTACCTGGAGCAGCGGCTTGGCCGGGTGCCGGGCGTGCGCTACGGACCGCGGCCCATCGACATCGATATCCTGCTCTACGGGCTCAACGTGGAAACCGCCGACGACCTCACCATCCCGCACCCGCGCATGGCCGAACGCGGCTTCGTGCTGGTGCCGGCGGCCGATGTGGCGGGGGACTGGGTGCACCCGGTGCTGGGCCAGACCATCGGCGGCATGCTGGCATCGCTCGCCTCCACCGCCGATGTGGTGCCCTACCGCGACCAGGCCCTGGCGATGGCCGCCACCGGCTGATTTCCCCCGCCCACCCGGCCATGCGGCATTGCACCATTCCCAGAAGGGGCAAACCGCACTACGGTCGGTGCTCGTAAGGGTCGTGGTCCCGCCGGGATCGGTTCTGACCCGAAAACCAACCCGAGAGGTGCTGCCATGGCTGAGATCAAACAGGTGTTCCTGGAGGACATGGCCGTCGGACAGTCCGCAACGGTCACCAAGACGGTGACGGAGAGGGACGTGGAGATGTTCGCGGAAGTCTCCACCGACTGTAACCCGGTCCATCTGGACCAGGCCTACGCCGAAACCACCATGTTCAAGACCCGCATCGCCCATGGCATGCTGGGCGCCAGCCTGATCTCTGCCGTGCTCGGCACCCAGCTTCCCGGCATGGGCACGATCTACCTGGCCCAGAACCTGCGCTTCAAGGCGCCGGTGAAGCTGGGCGACACGGTCGTCGCCACGGCGACGGTGAAGGAGATCGTGGCGGAGAAGAAGCGCGTCATCCTCACCACCACGTGCACCGTGGGCGACACCGTCGTGATCGACGGCGAAGCCACCGTGATGCCGCCATCCAAAGGCTGACACGGCGGCGTATGGAGATTTTTCGCGGCCCCGCCGATCTGCCGCCGGCCTGGCGTGGATCGGTCCTGGCGATTGGAAATTTCGACGGCGTGCACCGGGGCCACCGCCTCGTCTTGTCGACCGCCCGCGCGGTGGCCGAAGGGGGAGACTGGCCGCTCGGCGCCATGGCGTTCGAGCCGCATCCGCGCAGCCTGACGCGGCCCGACGACCCGCCCTTTCGCCTGACGCTGTTCGATGAGCGCTCGCGGCTGCTGCGGGCCGCCGGCGTGCAGATGCATGTGGTGGTGACCTTCGACCGGCATTTGCTGGAGATGTCGCCCGATGACTTCATCGACCAGGTGCTGGTGAGCGGCCTGGGGGTGCGCCACGTGGTGGTGGGCCACGATTTCTGCTTCGGCCACAACCGGGCGGGCACCGTGGACACGCTCACCCATGCCGGCGCCAGCCGCGGCTTCGGGGTGACCGTGGTGACCAAGGCGTCGGACGAAAGCGGCGGCATCTACTCCTCCACCGCCGCCCGCCAGAACCTGCGCGCCGGCCGCATGCGCGAGGCCGCCGACATCCTCGGCCGGCCGTGGGAGATCAGCGGCACCGTGCAGGAAGGCGACCACCGTGGCCGCCTGCTGGGCTTTCCCACCGCCAACATCCCGCTGGGCGAACACCTGCGCCCCGCCCTCGGCGTCTATGCCGTGCGGGTGGGCATCGTCGGCGACGGGCCGGACCGGCTGGCCGCACTGGACGAGCCGGAGATGTGGCACGACGGCGTGGCCAACCTCGGCATCCGGCCCATGTACGCGCTGCCCGAGCCGATCCTGGAAGCCAACCTGTTCGACTTTTCCGGCAATCTCTACGGCCGCACGCTCAGGGTGCAGCTCATCGAATTCCTGCGCAGCGAGGCGGCGTTCAACAGCGTCGATGCCCTGATCCACCAGATGCACCGCGACAGCGACGCCGCCAGGGCCGCCCTGGCGGAATAAGGCTGCCGGGCGAACCCAGCGGTCGCCGCCGCGAAATCGCGCCTGCCCCCTTGTCGGTCGACCACCTGATACCCATTCTCAACTGATCGGTGTGCTGCGGCGCAGCACGATCCAGCCGATGGCCTGAGTGCGTCCGCCTTCGGCGCGTTCGGGTCCGGCCTCCCGGCCGGGCTCGCGCCACATCCTGAAACAGTCCGGCTTTAGGGGGTGTCGACCATGCAGCTCAGCGCACGCAACCAGTTGAAGGGCACCATCACGGCGGTGGATCGCGGGCCGATTTCCGCCCGCATCCAGATCGATATCGGCGGCGGCAACACCCTGTCGTCCTCGATCACCTGCGCCTCGGCAGACGAGCTGGGCCTGACGGTGGGCGACAGCGTCGTCGCCATCATCAAATCCTCAGACGTCATCATCGGCAAATAGCGTGGCCCCAGCAGCAGAAGAGGCAGCAGCAGGACCGGACGCCGGCCATGCATAGGCTGCCCGACAGCCGGCTGGACGAGCTGCTGGCGCAGGACGCCCCGCACGGCGACCTGACCACCGAGCTGCTGGGCATCGCGGAGCGGCCCGGCCGCATCGCCTTCGCTGCGCGGGACGCCATGGTGGCCTGCTGTACCGAGGACGCGGCGGGAATGCTGGCCCGCCTGGGGGCGGAGGTGGCGGCCCTGGTGCCCAGCGGCACGGTGGTGGCCGCGGGTGCTGAGATCCTGACGGCAGAGGGGCCGGCCGGTGCCTTGCACCTGGCCTGGAAGGTGGCCCAGACGCTGGTGGAATACGCCTCCGGCATCGCCACCCGCACCCGCACCATCGTGGAAGCGGCCCGCATGGTGCGGCCCGGCATCGTGGTGGCCTGCACGCGCAAGAACTTTCCCGGCACCAAGGATGTCAGCGCCAAGGCGGTGCTGGCCGGCGGCGCGTCCCTGCATCGCCTCGGTCTGTCGGAAACCGTGCTGGTGTTCCCCGAACACCGCGCGTTTCTCTCGGGCGACCCGGCGGTGTGGCTGGCCGACCTGAAGGCCCGCGCGCCGGAAAAGAAGATCGTGGTGGAAACCGCATCGGTGAACGACGCCATCGCGCTGGCGAGGGCCGGTGCCGATGTGGTGCAACTGGAAAAGCTGTCGCCCGCCGATGCCGCCGCGGTGGTGGCCGCCACAAGCTGCCTGCTGCCCGCCCCGGTGATCGCCGCGGCCGGCGGGATCAGCGGTGCCAATGCGGTGGAGTATGCCGCCAGCGGCGTCGGCGTGCTGGTGACCTCCGCCCCCTATTTCGGCCGCCCCGCCGACGTGAAGGTAACGCTGGGACCGGCCGGCTGAGCTGGCGCGTGATGGGCCGCCTACGCCTTTCCGCTTACCCCTTGCCCAGCCCCACCCCGGCGCCGGGGGCCGCGTGGGCGGGGATGCGGCCTTCCTCCACCCCGTGGCAGGCGACGTGGCTGCCCTGCTCGGAAACCTTGGAGGCCGGCAGCTCGGCAACGCAGCGCTCGTTGGCATGCGGGCAGCGGGGGTGGAACGGGCAGCCCGGCGGCGGATCGATGGGGTTGGGCACCTCGCCGCCCACCGGCATGCGCTCCCGCCCGCTCATGGTGATGTCGGGAATGGTGTCCAGCAGCATGCGCGTATAGGGGTGGCGCGGCGTGGAAAACACCGTGCGCTTGGCCCCCCATTCCACCACGCGGCCGAGATACATCACCCCCACCCAGTCCGACACGTGATAGACGGCCGCCAGGTTGTGGCTGATGAACAGGTAGGTGAGCCCCAGCTCGCGCTGCAGATCCTTCATCAGGTTGAGGATCTGCGCCTGCACCGAGACGTCGAGGGCCGAGGTCGGCTCGTCGCACACCAGGAAGTCCGGGTTGCTGGCGAGCGCGCGGGCGATGGAAATGCGCTGGCGCTGGCCGCCGGAAAACTCGTGCGGAAACTTCTCCCCGTCCTTCGGCGCCAGCTTCACATGGGTCAGCAGCTGCGCCACCCGCTCGCGCACCTCCGCCGCACTGCCGGCCAGGCGGTGGGCGCGGATCGGCTCGGCAATGATGTCGAGCACGCGCCAGCGCGGGTTCAGGCTGGCGAACGGGTCCTGGAAGATCATCTGGACGCGGCGGTGGAACGGCATGCGGGCCGACCGCCGGGTCAGCGTCGCCAGGTCGGTGCCCTCGAACATCACCGTGCCGCGCGACGGCCGGTAAAGCCCGACGATGGTGCGCGCCACCGTGGACTTGCCGCAGCCGCTCTCCCCCACCAGGCTGAAGGTCTCGCCGCGCGGGATCTTGATGTCCACGCCGTCGACGGCGCGGAGGATGCGCCGGGGCGCCCCCTCGAACACCCGGTTGAGGAAGGGCTTGGACACGTCGAAATACTTCGCCAGCCCCTGCACCTCCACCAGCGGATCGGTGATCAGCTCGGCATCGTCCGGCTGGCGCCGGTGGGGCGGCACGGCGGGGGCGGTGGGCGGCGGCACCGGCGGCAGATGATCAGGCATGCTCCGCCTCCCGGCTTTGCGCACCGGCGTCGTCGTACCGCCAGCAGGCCACCTTGCCGTCGGCCATGGCGATGGGATCGGGGCGTTCGGCAAAGCAGCGGTCGAACGCGTGCGGGCAGCGCGGGTTGAAGGCGCAGCCGCGGGGAATGTCGGTCAGCCGCGGCATGGCGCCGTCGATCTGGGTCAGCCGCTCCTGGTCGCGGCCCACCGCCGGGATCGAGCCCATGAGGCCGACCGTGTAGGGGTGGCGCGGCTGGCCCACCACCTGGCGCACCGCGCCGATTTCCGCAATGCGCCCGGCATACATCACCGCCACGCGGTGGGCGGTTTCCGCGATCACCCCCATGTCGTGGGTCACCAGCATCACCGCCGTGCCGTGGTCGCGCCCCAGGCGGCGCAGCAGCGCCAGGATCTGCGCCTGGATCGACACGTCCAGTGCGGTGGTCGGCTCGTCGGCGATGATCAGGCGCGGATTGGCGCACAGCGCCAGCGCGATCACCACCCGCTGGCGCATG
>JAGQRL010000027.1 GCA_020425485.1 Rhodospirillaceae bacterium | reverse complement strand
GCCGGCGGCATCACCCAGCATATCGGCGCCTACCAGGTGAAGCTGGAAAGCGGCCAGCGCATCACCTTCATCGACACCCCCGGCCACGCCGCCTTCACCGAGATGCGCGCGCGCGGTGCCAAGACCACCGACGTGGTGGTGCTGGTGGTGGCGGCCGATGACGGCGTGATGCCGCAGACCATCGAGGCGATCCGCCATGCCAAGGCGGCGGGCGTGCCCATCGTGGTGGCCATCAACAAGTGCGACCTGCCCGACGCCAACCCCGACCGGGTGCGCCAGGAACTGCTCCAGTACGACATCGTGGTGGAGGAGATGGGCGGCGACGTGCAGACCATCGAGGTCTCCGCCAAGGCCCGCGAGGGCCTGGATACGCTGACCGAGGCCATCCTGCTGCAGGCGGAAATCCTGGAGCTGACCGCCAACCCCGACCGCACGGCCGAAGGCTCGGTGGTGGAAGCCAAGCTGGACCGCGGCCGCGGCTCCGTCGCCACCATCCTGGTGCAGCGGGGCACGCTGCGGGTGGGCGACATCTTCGTGTCGGGCTCCGAATGGGGCCGCGTGCGCGCCCTGTTGAACGAGCGCGGCGAAACGGTGGAAGAAGCCGGGCCGTCCAGCCCGGTGGAGGTGCTGGGCTTCAACGGCACGCCGCTCGCCGGCGACGACTTCGTGGTGGTGGAAAACGAAGGCCGCGCGCGGGAGGTGTCGGAATTCCGCGAACGCATGAAGCGCGAGGCCACCCAGGTGGCGCAGCGCCGCGGCACCCTGGAGCAGCTGTTCGCCGAAGCCCAGGCCGGCATCGGCGTGAAGTCGCTGCCGCTGGTGATCAAGGGCGATGTGCAGGGCTCGGTGGAAGCCATTGCCGCGGCCCTCACCAAGCTGGCGGAGGACAACGACGAGGTGAATGTCGACGTGCTGCATTCCGGCGTCGGCGCCATCACCGAAAGCGACATCACGCTGGCCAACGCCTCGGGAGCCGCCGTGATCGGCTTCAACGTGCGCGCCAACCCGCAGGCCCGCGAGCTGGCCAAGCGCGACGGCACGGAGATCCGCTACTACAACGTGATCTACGATGTGATCGACGACGTGCGCAACGCGCTCACCGGTATGCTCGCCCCGGTGCGCCGCGAGACGCATATCGGCAACGCCGAGATCCGCGAGGTGTTCAACATCACCAAGGTCGGCAAGGTGGCCGGCTGCTTCGTCACCGAAGGCGTGGTCAAGCGCGGTGCCGGCGTGCGCCTGCTGCGCGACAACGTGGTGGTGCACGAGGGCACGCTGAAGACCCTGAAGCGCTTCAAGGACGAGGTGCGCGAGGTGGTCGAGGGCTTCGAATGCGGCATGGCGTTCGAGAACTACGACAACATCCAGGCCGGCGACGTGATCGAGTGCTACCAGGTGGAAGAAGTGGCGCAGAAGCTGTAGGGCAGCACCACTCCGGCCCCACCGGCCGCGACGATTTAAAGGGGCGGTTCGCTAACGGCGGGCCGCCCCTTTTCCTTTGGTTTGGGACCACGACGCTCAGACCCACCGGCCTGCATTTCTCCACCTCCAGGGATGGCCGCTGGCCGGCGACCGGGGCCAAGGCATCGGCAGCCTATAAGAAGGCGTGCCTTGACTGCGCATATACACAACTATAAATACGTATCCCCGGCAGATTGGACACCATATCCGGGGCAAGGTTCCGATGGACGAAATCCTGCGCTGGGGGCCTGATATCCGGTCCGGGCGCAACCAACCGGAGACCTATTGGAAGACGGATCGGGCGCGCTTTCTCGATTCCCCCCAGGTCCAGGCCATCGTTCGCGACGCCGTACGCGGCCGCTCGGCCAGCGCCTTCTGGCAGACACAGTCTCAAGAGTTCCAGGGCCAGGCGCCAAAACAGGTCATCGACCTACTCATCGCCGAACTGCAGACCGACCGGGGTGTCCAGATCGAAACCCTGTTGGCCACGCTTGCCGCCACCGCCGGTTTCGCTTGCCAGATGGCCGTGCGGGAAATGCACGGTTTGCCGGAAGCGCCCGTTCAAAGGTCGCTGCTCGTCGAGGTCGGCACGAAAGATGGGGGCACGTTCTATTTCGGCGATGCCCTGACCGCGTACATCCTGCGCCCGCCGCAACAGGGGCTTTCTATCTTGACCTTCGTCGCCTCTGCCCTGCTCAAGCTTGGCGAGCCGGTGTTCGACATCAAACCCATCTTTGAGCGCACGGCACAGCAGGTGGGCAGCCCCACCTACGGCCGTCCGACCGTCGCCGCGGCGCATTTGCCGCTCAACCACCCGATCGATCTGCTCTGGAAATATTGGCACGTGGTGCGCGCCACCTTGGTGCTCAACAATCTGAAGCCCACTGTGTGGCCGCTGGCCCTGGCGCGGTGCATTCATGTGCTGATGGTGGAGCATACCCGCCTTCTGACGCCTGGCATCGCTGGCCGGCTGGCAATGGAAACGGCCATCTCCATGTCCCATATCGCCCCCAGCAAGATCCCTCATGCCTGGTTCTTCGAGGGTCCGCGGATCGAAGGATCGCCCGCGTCTGATCTCAGGTCCGCCGAATACCTCTACATTCCGGAGTCCCAGCTCTATTGAGGTGCCAGCCGGTGACGCTGAAGCGGACAGGCCGCCTACCACCCCACCTCCGCCACCCAGTCCCGCACGGTTTGGACGGAGCGCAGGCGGGCGGCATCGGCGTGGGTGAGCAGCCTAGCCGCCCGCTCCATCATCCTCCAGCGCTACGGTGACGCCGCGGAACTCTTCGAACCGCAGCGGCTGGGCGGTCGCCCCGATGAGCAGCGCCTGCAGCTCCTCCGGCGCCAGGGCGTAGGCCCAAGCCACCACGGAGCAGCGATCGCCAAGCACGGCGGCCACCTCCTCTGGCGCTGCTTGTCCGCTCCGCGGCAGCGCGAAGAGCGCCATGTGGTTGCCCGGCGCGATCTGTCCAGCGTAGTAACCGAAAAAGTCGGCCGGTCCGTCATCGACGACGAAGATCGTACCGTCGCGGCACCCCGCCTGGTCCAGCACGAAGGCGGTGGAGCCGGGCCGGTCCTCCTTGCGCAACTGGGAGAAATGCAGGTAGAGCCGCGGCAGCGGTAGCACCAGGGTCAGCGCCAGGCACACCAAGAACCCGGCCCGGCGATGGCGCCCCAAAAGGTCGCAGGCGATGACGGCGGCCATGGCGATCAGCACATAGGCCGCGGGGAACAATACCAGCAGCGCCCGCGGCAACAAGACAGGGTACAGAATTAGCGTATAGGCGCTTGCCACCGCCAGCACGCAGCCAAGGGTGATCAGGCAAAACCAGAGATACTCCCGCCGCTCATCTTTCCGTCTGTATGCCAGAACTGCGACCAAGCAGACAAAGGCCGCGACAACATAAAGAAAAGTCTTGGACGACAACAGAAGCCGGCTGAACTCCATGGCCACCCACTCGAAATCGGGCTCCAGCCAGGTGGCGACGCGGCTGCCGCTTGCTACGGCGGCGGTCGATGCCATCCAGGCCATCACCAGAGCGTCCAGAACCGCGGTCGCCGCCAGCAAGGGGATGAGCCGGCGCCAGCAGCGCAGCCGCACTACCAGCAGTGCTGCCGCCATCGCACTGATACCGAGCACGCCGTAGTACTGGGAAAAGGCGGCCAGCGCGCCGCCCAGGAAGAACAGCAGCGCGGTGGCCACTCCAGGGGTCTCGCCCGCCGCGGTCTGCCGAAAGGCCCGCAGACAGGCGCCGAAGGCAATGACGCTACCGGCAAGCAGGGGCGCGTACATCCGCACTTCCTGGGCGTAGTAGATAGCTCCGTACGAGCACCCGAACATCACGCACAGTAAAATATAGGCCCTCTGTTCGATCAGGTCGCGATAGTAAAAATACATGAACAGCAGCGTTCCACTGCCGATCACGCCGTTCAAAATGCGCGCTGAAAGATCATTGTAGGGAAAGATGGAAAACCAGCCCCACAGCATGATGTAGTAAAGCGGTGGGTGCGTTTCTCCCATATAGGCCTGGAAAAACTGGGAAAAGCTGCGATCAGGCGAGGTCAGGGTGACGGAATAGACTTCGTCGAGAAACAGCCCCTCTTCGCCGAGATACAGAAAACGTACCGCGACGGCCGCAGCGATGAAGATGGGGAGAAGCCGAGACGCTGCTCGCACCGTTCCAGCGGCCATTTGCGTGTCTTCCATCGAACGTCTGTGCAGACCTTGGCGTTGGTCGTGGGGTCGTCCCGCGCCCTGCCGTGCCAACCTCTGGCGCAGCATCGGACTTTGTGCGCCCGGCCGGTCGATTGGGCAAGGGGGGGGGCGCCACCCGATTCAGCCCAATCTTCACCACATTGGCGGGCCTTGCTGTGGGAAGAAACAACGCTGGGTGGGATCAATGGCGGTCTGTTCGGCTGCGAAGGCTCGTTCCCTGAAAACCGTTGGCCGGCTGGCCGCCGGATGCGCCGTGGCTCTGGCGCTGTCGGCCTGCGTCGTCCAGCCCAATACCGGCCTCGGCCCGGGCAACGCCCAGGCCACCAACGCCGCGGGCGGCCACGAGTATGGCATTCCGCCCGGCCACTACCCGCCGCCCGGCATGTGCCGGGTGTGGTATCCCGGCCGGCCGCCGGGCCAGCAGCCGCCGGTGTCCTCCTGTGCGGTGGTGGTGCCGCCGGGTGCTGTCCTGGTGTACGGGCAATGAGGGTGGGGTCGGCCAGGCCGGCCCGCCGTTGCCTCGGCCGCCTGCAACGGATACCCGGCAGCATGCGCGCCGGGCGCACCGCCGCAGGCGCCTGCGCCGCCCTGCTGGGGCTGGCGCTGACCGGCCAGTCCGCGGCGGCGGCGGAAGTTACCGCCCCGGCCGGCCCGGACATCCATGTGATCTCTCTCGCCTGCGGCGATGACC
>JAGQRL010000299.1 GCA_020425485.1 Rhodospirillaceae bacterium | reverse complement strand
TAGACGTCTCGCATTTGCGAAGGAAACTGGCCACCCCAGCTTCATCGATCTCACCCACAAATGCGTCGCATACAAGAAAGCCGGGCTTTGGCCCTCCTCCGCTGCCACGCCGGACCATTGGTTGAAGGTAGCTCGGACCACACAGGTCGAATGCGTGGGTGCCAAATTTCGGGAGTTCGCCATCCAGATTTCGGATAGCGACACTGTTGAAACTGACCATGCTTAGCTTGCGCGCCCAATCAGCGACAGCTAGCAGCATGATTTCTTGGACGAAGAGTCGATTTTTCCACCCACTGATTGGACCACCGAACCAGCCGTTGGCGCCTAGTGAAACGTAAGCCACATCGTGGATCACGAGCTCTTCCAGAAGGCCCACCGCAGTTAGGCGCGAGAGTACAGTGTCGGAACCAATTTGCTTTCTCTGCCTGATCGGTGCGCCTGAGACTATTGGAAAGTATTGCCGTGGGACAATGCCTCCATGTGCACGAAGAGCTCCGATCGCAGCACTGTAGGCAGGGCTAGCCACATCGATGGCGTCGACTAGTGCAGCCCAATACCGTTCACTTCCAAAATCGTCAACATGATAGAAGAAGCGCGCGCCCTTTGGGAAAACCAGTCCTTTTAGCTTTGCAACATCAGCAGATCCGCGAGAAAGACGCTTGCGGGCAGCCTCAGCGCTCAATCCGGACTCTTGGAGTTTGAGCAGCAGGTCGCCTGACAGCGCAGGTCCATCGCTTCGAAGAATCCTTGCAATATCACTGTCGGCCATTTCTGCTCGTGTGGTCACACAGCGCTATTTATAAAAGAACTACAATACATACACCCTCGCTTTCGTCGCAGACAATTTCATAAATTTATCAGTCAGTTATGGAGTGCCAAATAGCGCTTCTGTCACACACCCATCATTCTACCATGTCACGCTGCCTCGGAACACGCCAGACTTACAGCCCAGTTCGCTGGTTCGGCCACAGGTAAGGACACGCTGATTTGTGCGGCTACCGGGCCTGCGCCGCCAGCGCCGGCAGAACGTCCTCCAACTCCGCAGGGATCAGGACCACCTGCTGCTCTTCGAGGAACTTCTGCTCCATGCGCGTCAGCTCGCCGGCGATCACCGCGTAGTGCGGGCCGTCGGAGCGCTTCATGATCTGGCGGGCGAAAATGCGCAGAAGCTGGTCGTCGAAGCGGCAGCCGAGGAAGAGGAAGCCGCGGCCGGCGCGGCGCGCCTGCACCACCTCGGGGATCGGCGTCTGGATGTCGATCTCCGTCAGAACCTCGACATAGTCGGAATCCGACAACAGCACCCCGCCGCCCGGCCGCACGCAGCCATGGGGCTTGTAGAGGATGGTGGACCACCCGTCGGCCAGCGCCGGCGCCACCTCTCCCCCGCCGGCATCGTAGGCGCGGGTCCAGATTTCCAGATTGCCGGCATGGCGGGTTTCGCCACGCACCACGCCCCAGTCCTCGGCATCCTCGCCGAAGGCCACCGGCAGGCCGTCGTCGTACCACACGTCCACCACCAGGGGCGGGCGCACCCGGGCGATCCAGGCGTGCACCGGGTTGCCGGTGGGCACCGCGGCGAAGGCTTCGGCCACCAGCACCTCAAGCGTGCGGCGGAACTTGCGACTTTCCACGAACTGGGCGGCCGCCCACAGATTGCCGCGGGCGCGGCGCGGCAGGGCGACCCGGCTTTCGATGTGGCGGCAGAAGGCTTCGGGGGAATCGGGCACCGGCGCCCCGCCGGGGGTGAGCGCCAGCACGCCCGGACCCAGATAGGGGATCAGCCGGCCGGCCTCCACACCGCGGGCCAGCTCCGCCAGCGGGTCCAGGTCGACCACGGCGCTCACGCTTCGCCGCTCCCGCGCTTGCGGGCCTCTACGGTCACCGGCAGCTTGGGCGGAACCTCCATTTCCGGCAGGTCGAACACCCAGCCGTTGGACAGCTTCACCCAGCCGCCCCACAGGCCCGGCGTTTCCTGCTCCACGATCATTTCCTCCAGGTCCTTCTTGGCGACATAGGCTTCGAAGCCCTTGGGCGTTTCGCGGATCATCACCTTCATTGTTCGGCCTCCCGGACCAGTTCGCGGCCGCGCATGCCGACGATCGACCCCCGATCGACGAATTCCACCGCGTAGATGTAGAACCTCTGCAGAAAGGTGCCGATGTCGCGCACGTAGCCGATATCGCCCTTGGTGACGATGACGTCGCCCACGGCCACGCCCGGCATGGTGCCGTCGTTGCGGATGTCGATGTTGGCACGCACCTTCGCACCCGGCCCAAACAGGGGCGGCCCGTAGATCTCGATGCCGCCGTCGTCCTCGGCCTCGTCGGCCGTTTCGGGGGTGGGCACGCCGCTATCGTTCGCCATCGGACCTCTCCTCCCGGTCGATCCCGGCGCGGCGGGCCGCCGCATCGCGCACCACCTCGTCGGGGTCGTTGAGCAGGCGGCGCGCCAGGTCCGCCGGGGCGCGTTCCGCCACGGCATGGCGCACCCTGAGATCGGGATCGGCGATCAGCAGGGGCAGCAGCACCGCCGGCAGGCGCTGGGCGACGTCGCGGCGCACCAGCGGGTCGGGGTCGCCGGCCAGTGCGGCCAGGTGTTCCGGGCGGATGCGCAGGGCAACCACGCGGCGCACCTCGCGGTCGGGATCGCGCACCAGGATGGGCAGCACGCCGATATCGGCCCGCCGGGCAGCGATCACCCGCACGCCGGGATCGGCATCCTCCAGGGCCGGCAACAGCCCATCGGCCGGCAGCCGCATGGCCGCGGCCATGCGCACCCGGCGGTCGCGGTCGCCCATGCAGCGCGCGGCATAGACCGCCGGCAGCCGCAGCACCGCAACGGCCCGCAGGTCGGGTTCGGGATCGTCCAGCAGGGCGCGCAGGCGGAACACGCTGGCGGTGCGCGCCGCCAACACGCGGGCGGCCAGATGGGGATGGCCGAGATGTTCGTCGGCGAGCGGCCGGTGGGCGGCAAAAAAGCGTTCGATCAGCCGCGCCGTTGGGCCGTGCACGCAGGCATCGGCGGGATCGCAGCCACCTTGGGTGCGCAGCTCGGCGTGGGCGCAAGCGGCGCAGTCGATCGGCAAACCCTGCCAATCGACCGGCGGCCGCTCACCTTGGTCCGCCACGGGACCACCCGCAGTCAGGCAGGAACGCAGGTGTTGGGCACGGGGCACACCGCAGCGCATTGCGGTGCATCGAACTCGCCCTCGCACTCGGTGCACTTGTCGGGATTGATGATGTACATGTCGCGCTTCATGGTGATCGCGGAGTTCGGGCACTCGAATTCGCAGGCGCCGCAAACCGTGCATTGGGATGCCACGATCTTGTAGGCCATAGTCACTCTCCCTCGGGGTTGGTCGGCGAAGGCTCACGGGAGGCCGGCTCAGGCGCGGAGCGCCGGTGCCGCCACCGTGCCGAAGCGCGCCGCATAGACGGCGGCAACGGCGGTTTCCGCATACTCGTAGGCGTGGTCGTCGATTGCCTCGATGCCGGCATCGGCCAGGGTTTGCCTGGGCCGGCTGCCGATCTTGGCGCACAGGACGGTGTCGATGCCGGCAAGCGCCTCCAGCACGCCGGCCATGCGATCCTCATCGCCATAGCCGCCGAGGCAGTAGTTGTCGGCACGGCGGTGGCCGACGAAGCGCACGCCCGCGGCATCCACTTCGAAGACCTGGAATTCCTTGGCGTGGCCGAAATGCTGGTTGATGCGCCCGCCGCTCTTGGTGCAGACGGCGACCAGCAGGCGCGGCGCGCCCACCGCCACGCTGTCGGCCATGTCCGCTTCCGCCGCTTCGGCTGCGGCGCGCCGGTCGGACCGTTCGGCGTCCACCCAGGCGCGGTAGCGCCGGCGGGCGGCATCGTCCACCGCCGCCTCTTCCGGCAGCTTGTCGAGCATGAATTCCTGGCCGCGGTCTTCGCCCAGCAGGCCGATGGCATCGGCCCGGCATTGGCGGCAATGGCGCATCAGGTTGGCGCCGCCGGCGCAGGCTTCCTGTACCGCTTCCAGTTCCGCCGCCGTCGGCCCGCGCTGGCCGGAAAGCCCGAACACGGTGCCGTGCTCCGGGGCGGAAATCAGCGGCATGATGTTGTGCAGGAAGGCGCCGCGCGCCTTCACCGCGCGGTTCACCTCCACCAGGTGCTGATCGTTGATGCCGGGGATGAGAACGGAGTTGACCTTCACCAGGATGTTGCGCTCCGCCAGCATCTCCAGGCTTTGCATCTGCCGTTCATGGAGGATGCGCGAGGCTTCGATCCCGGTGTGGCGGCGGCCCTGGAAGAAGATCCAGGGATAGATCTTGGTACCGATCTCCGGGTCGATCATGTTGATGGTGATGGTGACGTGGTCGACGTTCATCGCCGCCAACTCCTCCACATGGTCGGGCAGGGCCAGACCATTGGTGGATATGCACAGCTTCAGGTCCGGCAGCCGGGCCGAGACCTCCTGGAACGTCGCCTTGGTGCGCCGCCAGTCGTAGCAGGCGTCGCCGGGGCCGGCGATGCCCAGCACGGACAGCTCCGGCACCTCGGCGGCCACCGCCAGCACCTTGCGCACCGCGTCCTCCGGCGCCAGGCGTTCAGACACCACGCCCGGCCGGCTTTCGTTGGCGCAGTCGTATTTGCGGTTGCAGTAGTTACACTGGATGTTGCACGCGGGGGCCACGGCGACATGCATGCGCGCGAAGTAATGGTGCGCTTCCTCCGAATAGCACGGATGGTCTTTGATTTTTTCCCAGACTTCGGGCGGCAGATCGCCGGGGCCGGCCGCGGCACCGCAAGACGACTTGGTGCAGCCGCTGCCCGATCTCTGCTCCAGAGTCGTCGCCAGGCTGTTGCGGCCCTTGCCGACGTGCAGCGTGCTGAGGGTGACGACGGCATCGGTCATGGCGGCTGCCTCCGAGGCCGAACCGGGCTGGTCCGGCTTTCACGGGGCTTGCTGTACAAGAACGATGCCAAGGCCCTAACGCCTTGATTTTCCGGCAAACGGCCGTGCGCGCCGGGGGAGGAGCGCCTGTCCGACCTCCGACATTGCGTCGGGACTGCGACAAACTCCCCCGCCCCCTGGGGTCCCCAGCCGGGAGGGGTTAGGCTTTGCCGTCGCGGCTCGGTGCCGCTGCCGCCGGGAGACTGCCATGGCCTTCGCGCTGACCTGCCTTCAGCGGATCTCCATCCGCCACAAGAAGGCCGGGCTGACCGAACCGTCCGGCCTCGCCCTGGCGACGGACGGTGGCGGGCTGTGGGCGGTGAGCGACGATACCGCGCACATCTTCCGCATCGGCTTTGACGGCAAGCTGGACAAGGACCGCAGCTTCGATGTGCCCGACATCGAGCTGGAAGGCATCACCGCGCATCCCGGCGGGCGCTACCTCTACGCCGTGCGCGAGGACACCAACGAGGTGATCAAGCTGGACACCGCCAAGCGCAAGGTGGCAGCGCGGCGGCGACTGGCCGACATGGCGGGGTACGACACCGTTTCCGCCTTCTTTGCCGGTGACGCCGCCAATGACGGGCTGGAGGGGATTACCTGGAACCCCGCCACCAGAAGCCTGGTGTGCCTGAAGGAAGGCAATCCCGGCCTGCTGATCGAGGTGGCGTCCAACCTGAAAGAGATCCGCGGCCACACGGTGCTGGGCGCCCACAACGGCTTCACCGCCCCCGGGCTGGACCCCGGCCGGATGGACTTTTCCGACATCGCCGCCGATGCCACCCGCGCGGCGTTCTGGATCGTCAGCGATCTGGCCCGGCGCCTCTACCTCTACGCACCCGGTGAGGACCGCGTGCTGCACAGCGCGCCGCTGACCCATCTGCGCAAGGGCACGGTGCGCGAGGTGGAAAAGCCGGAAGGCGTCGACATCGACCCGGCGGCCGGCCGCCTCTACGTGGCCAGCGACAGCGAAGCCAGGCTCTACGTGTTCGACGTGCGGGCCTAGCCTCTCCCAACCGGAGGGTTCGGCCGGCCGGCTAGAACTTCTTGATTTCCACGTTGTGCTTGCGCAGCGCGTAGCCGATCTGCCGCGGTGTCATCCCCAGCAGGCGGGCCGCCTTGGCCTGCACCCAGCCGGACCGCTCCATGGCATCCACCAGCGCTTCGCGCGGCCCCAGGGCCGCCGCCGGATCGGCCGCAGGATCAGCAGCCGTTGCCGCCGTGGGCATCTGGGGCTGCACCGCTGCGGCGGGCTGGCAGGGCGGGCTGGCCGAGCGGTCGGCCCCGGCGGCTCCGCACAGCGGTGGCTGGTTGAGCACCGGCAGCCGGCCCGCCGTGCCGCCCATCGCCATAGCCCCCGGCCCCCGCGTCGGTGTGCACCACACCTGGGAGGACAGGCACGACCCCTGCAAACACGCCAGGTCGCCCGCGGTGATCTCCGGCCCGCTGGACAGGGCGGCAACCCGGTTCACGCAGTTCTCCAACTCCCGCACATTGCCGGGGAAGTAGCAGTTCCGCAGCGTGTCCAGCGCGCCCTCGGCCATGCGCAGGGCGGTGCCGTTCTCGCGGTTGAACTTGGTGAGGAAGGCGCGGGCCAGCAGCGGGATATCGCCGGGCCGATCGCGCAGCGGCGGCAGCA
>JAGQRL010000298.1 GCA_020425485.1 Rhodospirillaceae bacterium | reverse complement strand
GTGACCCACGACCAGGTGGAAGCGATGACGCTGGCCGACCGCATCGTCATCCTCCACCAGGGCCGCATCGAGCAGATCGGCACGCCGCTCGACGTCTACCGTTCGCCGCAGACCCAGTTCGTGGCCGAGTTCATCGGCTCGCCGAAGATGAACATCGTCGATGGCACGCTGCAGGGCGCGGGGACTGACGGCGGCCGGGTGCTGGCCTTCGGCCATCCTGTGGCAACGGCCCGCAGCGGCACCAACGGGTCGGCGGTGCGCGTGGGCGTGCGCCCGGAACGCATCCGCTTAGGCGCCGCCGGCGAGTTCCCCATTCCCGCCACGGTGCGCTTTGCCGAACACCTGGGCAGCCACCTGATCGCCCATGTGGAAGCCGGGGCCGCGGGCCAGCACCGCCAGCTCTGCCAGGTGGCCATGGACGGCGAATACGACCTGCCCAACGGCACCCCGGTCAGCCTCGATTTCCCCGCCGATGCCATCCACCTGTTCGACGAGCAGGGCCACGTGATCCCCACCGCCGCCTGAGCGTTTCATGTCTTGACGGTGCCGGCCGTCGGGCCGGGGGCTTCCCGGCCCAACGGCCGGGACCGAAGCTCTATCCAGCAGGCCCGTAGATCGACACCGGGGCGGCGACGCCGCGCAGCGGGTGTTCGCCCAGGTGGTCGAGCGGGGCGTCCAGCAGGTCGGCCACCGGGGCGGTGATCAGCACCGGCCGCCCCAGCTCCTTGCACAGCGCTTCCACCCGGGCGGCTTCGTTGACGGCGCGGCCGATGACGGTGAAATCCAGCCGGTCCGGCGCGCCGACATTGCCGAAGAACACCTCGCCCAGGTGCAGGGCGATGCCGGTGGCGAGCGGCCGCCACCCATCGATGGCCGCCAGGTCCTCCGGCGGGGTGGCGTTGAGCGTGGCCAGATCCGCCAGCGCCCGGCGGGCCGCCGCCAGGGCCGCCGCGGCAGCACGGGCCTCGCCCCCCTCCCCCGCGGCGATGGGAAAGGCCGCCAGCACCCCGTCGCCGATGAATTTCAGCACCTCGCCGCCGTGGGCCAGCACCGCCCCGGCCAATGCCTCGAAATAGGCGTTCAGCACCATCGTCACCGCCGGCCCCGCCAGCCGGTCGGTCAGCCCGGTGAAGCCGCGCAGGTCCGACATCCAGATGACCGCGCGAATCGCCTGGCCCGAACCGCGCTTGATGGATCCCGCCAGCACCCGGCCGCCCGCCGCCCGGCCCAGATAGGTGTCGGCCACATTGCTGGCGATGCGCAGCACGATGTGCCGTTCCACATGCAGTGCAAACACCATCAGCAGGCGCCTGAGGGCGACGAACTCGGCGTCCGAAAAGCCGGCGGGGTGCGCCGTCGCCACCGTGGCGGCGTTGTGGTACTGGCCGGCGCCGCCGAGCGGCAGGGCCACGTATTCCACGATGCCCTGGGCCGCCAAGTCGGCCAGCAGCGGGAAGGTGGCCCGGGCGGCCGCGTCGTCGGTGCGCGCCCGCACCGTTTCTCCCAGTTCGATCACGCGGTAGAGCGCGCTGCGGCGGTAGGCGGGTGTTTGCAGCGAGGCTTCATCCACCCGCGCCTCGTCGGTCAGCCCGTCGGCGCGCATCCACTGCCAGGTGAAGCAGTAGATCTCCGGGTGCAGCGTGCCGGCATGCAGGCTCATGCGATCGAGCGGTAAGCCGGCGGCCACCAGGCGCCCCACCAGGGTGGCGAACAGCACCAGCAGGTCGGATTCGAGGAGGGCCCCGGTCAGCAGCCAGCGTTCGATCTCGTCCACGGTGGCGGGCTCGGCCGCGGGCACGTCGTCGGCACCGATGCGCCGCATCAGCGTGACGGCGGGCGGATAGGTGCGCGGGGCGGGATCGAGATCGGCCAAGGGGGCACCGGGGTCGCTGTCTCAGCGACTCACTATATGCGCGCCACAGGTGCGCGTGATCCCCTGCATCGATTTGCGCACGCCGAAGGCCGGGAGCGGTGGCGCCCCCGGCCCGGCAGGTGCTCCGCCTTACTGCATCAGCGCCAGGAATTCCGGCACATGCAGCAGGATGAACTCGTTGTCGTCGGCAACACCGATGGTGCGGCCGGTGGAGTACGGCAGGTTGTTGTCGTTGGCGACGATGATGTGCTCGCCGTCCACCAGGTCGACATCCTCGATGGTGACGAAGGGGAAGGTGAACACCCCGTCGATGGTGCCGCGGATGGCCACGCCGTCGGGATCGGCGATGTTCATCAGGTCGATGTAGCCGAGCCGCTCAACGAAGCCTTCGGCATCGGTGGCCGCGAAGTCGAGCAGCCACACCCGCTTGTAGGTGGCCGGCACGTTGAAGCAGTCCGGCGTCGGCGTGCCCTCGCAGCCCAGGCGCGGATCGCCTTCGCCGTTGCCGCGTTCGATGAACAGGGCATAGGAGCCGCCGATCATGTTGAAGTCGCCCACCGCGTGGTCGGGGTCGTCGAAGCGCACCCGGTATTCCTCGCCGGTGAACTGCTGGGCCGCCACGTCGAACTGCAACACCCGGATATAGGGCACGCCGTTCAGCGCCTCGCCCTCGCCGGTGGCGGGGTCGATCATCGGCGCTTCGAACATGGGGTAGAGGAAGGCGCCGTCCGGCGAGGCGGCCATGCCCTCGAAACCGCGGCTGCGGCGCACCTGGAAGTCCAGCGGGCCGGGCAGCGAGGGGCGCGCCAGATGGTGGCTGTCGGGGCTGTTGACGTAGGCACCCTCCACCTCGGTGCGGAAGAAGGCCACCACCTCGCCATCGGTGTTGGTGGCGAACACATACGGCCCGAACTCCTCGCCGAACCACAGCAGGTCGCCGATCGGCTGCACACTTTCGATGTCGAAATCGGCCCCGGTGAGATAGCGGGTCTCCGTCGCCTCGGTGACGATGGGGAACGGCAGCACCTCGTTGGGATCGGAAAGGAAGGTGGTGCCCAGCATCTCCACCCGGCCGCTCTCCCAGTCGGGCCGCACATGGTGGACCATCAGCAGGGTGTCGGCGCTGTTGGCCTGGCTGCCGAAGCCGTTGTCCGTCAGCACCATGTAGGTGCCGTCGCCCAGCGTGGAGATGCCGGAAAAGCCCTGCACCGGCTGGCCGACGAAGGGCAGGAACATGCCGGTGGTGCGCAAGGCACCCTCGGCCGACAGCCAGGTGGAGCCTTCCCGCGTGTAGAGGCTGGCGTCGCGCTGGTTGCCGGGGCCGGTGAAGCGCCCGGAGGTCTGGAAATAGCTGGGCGCATCGGCCGGCGCCGGCGCGAAGGTGGCGGCCGGCAGCACGGCATGGCCGGCCAGCGTGGCCGGATAGGCATCCTGCGCCGCGGCGGACGTGGCGGTCAGCGCCAGGCCCAGCGCGGTCATCGCGGTGGTGCGGAACATCGGCGGTCTCCGTTGGGTCGGGGATTGCACCGGGCGCGCAGTCGGGCGCACCCGCACCGCGCAGGTGTAGTCCCCGCCCGTTACCGGGCCGGGACAGGCCGATGACCGTTCGGAGAACACCGTTGGAAGGGTCAGGCGGAGACAGCACCGTGGCGGGGCCACCGGCGGCTCAGCCCGGCTCCAGCCGCTCTTCCAGGTAGGCCGTCACCTCCTCGCTGCCCATCTCCATGTGCCCGCGGTCCGGCAGGATGCGGGCGCCCGCCTCCACCAGGCTGGCAACGCAGCGCGGATAGTCGCCCCGCTCGCGGCCCGGGCAGTTCATCGAGCCGTGGATGGCGGTGCCGAGTGCCGTGCCGCCGAACATGTTCTCGCTCTCCAGGTCGACGCCGAGGCCGATATAGAACTCCACGATCTCCGCCTGCCCCCACCAGGCGGCGGACTGGATGGGCGGGGCCTGCGATTCACCCTTACGGTTGGGGTCGAACCCCAGCTCGGCCATCAGCCGCAGCACCGGCAGGGACTCCGCGAAGGCGGCCAGCTCCGTCTGCCGCGTCAGGTCGAACCGGGTGAGCCCGTCGCGCAGCCCAGGCCGCTCGGCCAGCAGCCGCCGTGCCCCGGCAGCGTCGCCCGCCATGATCATGGCGAGGAACCGCTCGGTGTCCGACAGGTCGGTGGCGGCACCGCGGGCGTGCAGCAGGTCCGCCATCTCCCGGTTGCCGCACACCATGGCCAGCGCGTAGGGCGAGCGGCCGTCGTAGGGCACGGCTGGATCCGCACCGTGGTCCAGCAGCAGGGCACCGATGGATGCCGAGCGGCCGCGCAGGATGGCGTGGTGCAGCGGCATGCGCACGGGGGCGGAATGGATGTGCGGATGGGCGGTGTTCAGCCCCTCGTTGGCATCGGCGCCGTGGTCGAGGAACAGCCGCACCCCCTCGGCACTGTCGTGGTCGAGCATGCGGAAAAAGGCGTTGGTGCCGGCGATGCGCGCGTTGTGGGCCAGCAGCAGGCGCACGCCGTCCAGCGTTTCCAGCTCGGTTGCGTGGTAGAGCGACTCGTTGTCGTTGGGGTTGGCGCCGCGCACCAGCAGCGCTTCGGCCAGCGCCAGGTTGCCGGCATGGCCGAGAGCGCCGTAGAGCGGCGACAGCATGTCCGCCGATCCCGGCTCCGCCGGCATGCCCCGGTCGATCTCCGCACCGCCGGCCAACAGGGCGTCCAGCAGGGCGATCTGGCGGGCCGGGGCCTTGGCATCGCGCTTGTGGAGGTGGGAAAAGGCAAGGCAGCAGAGCGGCGGACGGTCGCGGATCGGCCGGGTGGCGGCAGCGGGGTCGCGCGCCAGCGTGGCCAGCGCCGCTTCGCTGCGGGCAAAGGCAAGCTGCAGGCCGAACTCCGCGTCCGGCAGGTCCGGATCCAGCTCCAGCAGCCGGTCCACCACAGGAAAGGCGCCGTTGGCGATGGCGCGGGCCAGCCGGATCGCCCTGTCCTCGCGGCTCAGGGCCGCCGTCTCCACCGCCAGCTTCAGGCGGGGCCAGCTCGGCGCCCCGGCCTCGCGCGCCACCACATGCAGGCAATCGGCGTGGGTGGCGGGCGTCGGCAGTTCGCCGAACTCGGCGCGCAGGCGGGCGACGGCATCGGCATCGCCGGCGGCGGCGCGCTTCTTCAGCCGCTTGGCGGACTTGCGGGCATGCTCAAGGGATCGCGGGGTGTCCATAACGTCTCCTCCATCGCGGCCCTGGGTCCACCTGCGAGGGGCCGGAAAAGACGTCGTGACCAGCGATGAAACGGGGTGAGGCGCCCTCTTTCCGTGGACGGGACGCGCCCCCGCCGGCGCGCTTGGCCGGGAGGATAGGCGATGGCGGGGACCCGGCACAACAGCCGGGTCCCCGCCGGGACGCCCTCGTCGAGACTCTAGCGGCTGGAGCGCCGCTCGCCCTTGAACCGGTTGTTGCGGTTGCCCGGCGCACCACCGCCATGGTTGGCCGCCCCGGCAGGAGCGCCGGTGCGCCGACGGCGGCGGCGACGCGGGGTCGTCGGGTGTTCGGCCGCCGGATCGGTGCGGGGCCGCTCGCTGCGGGGGCGATCGGGCCTGGCCGGTTCGGCCGGCCGCGGAGCTGCCGGCTCCACCGCCGTCGCCGCGGCGGCATCGGCCGAAGTAGCGGCAGTGGCAGCCGCCGCCATGGTCATGCGTTCCAGCGGGGTGCCGACCAGCCGTTCGATATCCTTGAGCAGGCGGCGTTCGGCCGGATCGCACAGCGAGATGGCGATGCCGCCGCGGCCGGCCCGCGCCGTCCGCCCGATGCGGTGCACATAGGCTTCCGGCACGTTGGGCAGCTCGAAATTCACCACATGGGACACGTCGTCCACGTCGATGCCGCGCGCGGCGATGTCGGTGGCCACCAGGATCGCCGTCTGCCCCGACCGGAAGGCGGCCAAGGCCCGCTCGCGCTGGCTTTGCGACTTGTTGCCGTGGATGGCATCCGACGCCAGCCCGGCGCGCTGCAGGTGCAGGTTCACCTTGTCCGCCCCGTGCTTGGTGCGGGTGAAGACGATGGCGCGGTCCATGCCGGGGGCCGACATCAGGTCGGTCAGCACGCCGCGCTTGGACGCGCTGTCGGTGTGCAGCACGCTCTGGACGATGCGCTCGATGGGCCGCGCGGCAGGCGCCACGGCGATTTCCAGCGGATCGCCGAGGAAGTCGTCGGCCAGGCTGCGGATCGCCGGCGGCATGGTGGCGGACATCATCACCGTCTGCCGCGCCTTGGGCAGCTTGGCCATGATGCGGCGAATCGCCGGGATGAAGCCGAGGTCGAGCATGTGGTCGGCCTCGTCCAGCACCACCGCCGTGGTCTGGTCGAGCCGGAGGACGCCGGCGGTCATGTGATCAAGCAGCCGGCCCGGCGTGGCGACGACGATGTCGACGCCCGGCGCCAGCGCCTTCACCTGCGGCGCCGGCCGCACGCCGCCCACCACCACGGCGACCGAGGGGCGCTGGAAGCGGCCATAGGTGCGGATGTTGGCGGCGATCTGGGCGGCCAGTTCGCGCGTTGGCGCCAGGATCAGGGCGCCGCAGCTGTGCGGGCGGCGAATCGCCTTGGCGTCGCTGAGGCGGTTGAGCAGCGGCAGCACGAACGAGGCCGTCTTGCCGGTGCCGGTCT
>JAGQRL010000297.1 GCA_020425485.1 Rhodospirillaceae bacterium | reverse complement strand
GACACCGCCTGGCGCCTCGGCCCCGGCGACGCCGCCTTGCAGCACGCTTTGCTGTCCGGCTACCGCGGGGCGGCGGCCGCCGTAGCACCGGACCGGGCGGGCGACATCGCCGCCTGGGCCAGCCGCCGCGAAGCCCTGATCGCCGCCGGAAACTCCCGCCTCACGGTCGGCCACACCGACCTGTGGGCGCCGGCCCTGTAGCTACGCCGGCGTGGCGTATTGCAGGGCCGAGGGGCTGCGGCAGCTCACGATGGCAGGAGCTTCCTGAACAAGCTCGTCGTTCTCCAGGGCCGCCACCATGAACAGGGCGAAATCGATCCGCCGGGTGCGGTTGCTGGCCAGGATGGGATCGCCGACATGCCGGCTCCACACCGGCAGGCCCTCGCTCTCGCCTTCCTCCAGGTTGCTGCCGCGCACCACCGTCCAGCGCCGGTCGCTGGCGAAGATGCGCCGGCAGGCTTCCACCTGGTCCTTCAGGTCGGCGAAGCGGGCCAGCCGCGCCAGGGCGCCGAACACTGCCACGAACGCCTTCAGCTTCCAGGAATACACATCCTTGCCGTCGCGGCTGATGTGCCAGCCGCAGGAAAACGCCAGGCGGGCACCGGGCTCCGCCAGGTCCAGCACCGCCTGGGCGGTGCCGGTGGCGTAGTCCTGCACGCCCCAGGGCACCAGCACGGTCAGCACCCCGTCGCACCCGGCCACCGCTTGGGCGATCGCCGTCCGGTCGTCGGTGCGGCCGGGCACGATGGCGATGCGGTCGCGCACATCGTCCAGCTTGCCGGCGCTTTCCGGGCGGCACACGCCGACCACCTCGTACCCGCGGTCGAGCGCATGGCCCACCATGTAGCGCCCGAGCTTGCCGGACGCTCCAACGATGCAGACCCTCATGGCGGGCTCCCTCGCGGGTTCGGACCCTGGGCCGCTACTGGCCGATGGCCTCGAAGGCGATGGTCAGCGGCACTTCGTCGCCCACCCAGCCGTTTTCCACCGCATAGGTCATGCCGAAGTCGGACCGGCGGACGGTGGTGGACACCGTGGCGCCGATCACGTGGTTGGGGTTGCTGGCGGGGAAGGGGTAGTCCTCGATCTTGTTGAGGGTCACCTCCAGGGTCACCGGCTGGGTGACGCCGCGGATGGTGAGGTCGCCGTGCACCAGGCCGGTGGTGTCGCTCAGCCGCTCGGCTCCCGTCATCACGAAATGGATTTCCGGGTGGTTTTCCGCGTCCAGGAAGTCGCCGCCGCGCACATGGTTGTCGCGCCGCTCATGGCCGGTGAACACGCTGGCGGTCTGGATGGTGGCTTCCAGGTCGCTCAGCTCGCCCGTCTCCTCGTCGTAGGCGAAGTGGCCCTGGCCCTCGGTGAACAGCCCGTGCACCGCGGCGTAGCCGATGTGCTCCACCGCAAACGCGATGCTGAAATGATTGGGGTCGATCGTATACTCTCGCGGTTGTGCCGCCGCCGGCCCGATACCCGCCACAATGGCCAGGCACGTGAGCCCGGCGATGAGAACGTTTCGTTGTCTGCCCATGTTGTGCGCCTCCCTTTACGGTTCTGATGGTTGCCGTGCCACCCGACATCGGTTTCCGAGGCGCGATGGCAAGGCCGCAGCGGCCGGGAATTCCAGATCGTGATCGGCGCCTGGGCAGATCTCGCCACCACCGACTTCGCGGCGGCGGACCCGGCACGGGCGGTTGCCATCCTGCCGGTGGCGGCCACGGAGCAGCATGGCCCGCACCTGCCCCTGGGCACCGATGCGGCGATCAACCGCGGCGTGCTGGCCGCGGCCCTCGCCCGGCTCGACCCCGCCCGCTGGGTGGCCGTGCTGCCGGCCCAGGAAGTGGGGGAGAGCCTGGAACATGCGGGCTTTGCCGGCACCCTCAGCCTGTCGGCGGAAACCGTGCTGGCGCTGTGGGGCGAGATTGGGGCCGCGGTGGCCCGTGCGGGCATCCGCAAGCTCATCCTCTTCAACAGCCATGGCGGCCAGACCGGGCTGGTGGACACCGCCGCGGTGCGGCTGCGCCAGCACTGCGGGCTGGTGACCGTGCGAGCCTCCACCTTCGGGCTCGGCCTGCCGGACGGGCTGGTCGATCCCGCGGAAGCCGAACACGGGCTGCATGGCGGGCTGGTGGAAACCTCCGTCATGCTGGCGCTGTCCCCCCATCTGGTGCGCCGCGACGCCGCGGCCGATTTCCGCTCCACCGCCGTGGAGCTGGCGGAGGCGTGCGAAACGCTGCGGGCGGAATGCGCCATCGGCCTGGGCTGGGCGGCCCAGGACCTCAACCTGGCCGGCGTTACCGGCGATGCCGCCGCGGCCACGGCGGAGTTGGGCCAGCGCATCCTCGCCCACTGGGCCGGCCGCCTCGCCGCCCTGATCGAGGACGTGATTGCCCTGCCGCTTAGCGTGCTGCAGGCCGGCCCGCTGGGGGTACCGCCGCAATGACCGACGTGGAGATCCGCACCAGTGACCCGCTGGCCGCCGTATGGCCGCATCTGCTGGCGCTGCGCCGGCATGTGCGCCAGGGGATGACCGCACCCGATGGCTTCGTGCTGGAGAGCGGCGCCTGGCGCTTCGTCGGCGAGGCCGAGGCGGCCGACCGGGCGCTGATCGATGCCCTGGCCATGGTGGCCGGCGCGCTGGGCCGGCTGGCCATCGGCCAGCTCGGCCAAAGCCTGGACGGGCGCATCGCCACCCCCACCGGCAAGTCCCACTACATCAACGGCGCCGACGGCCGCCGCCACCTCCACCGGCTGCGCGCGCTGGCCGATGCGGTGATCGTCGGCACCGGCACGGTGACCGCCGACAACCCGCGCCTGACGGTGCGGCTGGTGAGCGGCCCCAACCCGGTGCGGGTGGTGGTGGACCCGCAGATGCGCAGCCCCGCCGAGCGCGCCATCTTTGCCGGCGATGGGCCGGAAACCTGGGTGCTGACACGGGCCGCCCACCTGCTGGGCGAGCGCCGGGCGCAGCCGCTCGACCTGCCGGACACGCCGGCGGAGATCCTCGACCTGCTGGCCGCGCGCGGCTGCCGGGTGGTGCTGGTGGAAGGCGGCACGGCCACCCTGTCGCGCTTCCTGGAAGCCGGCGCACTCGACCGGCTGCACCTGATGATCGCACCGCTGCTCATCGGTTCCGGCCATCCGGGCTTCGATCTGCCGCCCATCGACACCTTGGAACAGGCCCACCGCCCGGCCGTGCACTGGCTGCCGCTGGGACCGGAACTGCTTGCGGATGTTCAGCTTTCGGGCGATGACAGGCACGTCGACTGAAGGAGGTCTCCGGTGCCCATCGTCCATCCGGTCATCCTGTCGGGCGGCTCGGGCTCGCGCCTGTGGCCGCTGTCGCGCGCGATGCATCCCAAGCAGCTCATCCCGCTGGTCTCCGGCCGCTCGCTGATCCAGGACACGGTGGGGCGGGTGACCGACCCGACCCTGTACGCCGCCCCCATGGTGGTGTGCGGCGTGGAGCAGCGCTTCCAGGTGGCCGAACAGGTGCGCGCGCTGGAGCTGGGCCAGGCCGACATCGTGCTGGAGCCGATGGGCCGCAACACCGCACCGGCGGTGGCGGTGGCCGCCCTGCGCACCGCAGAGCGGGCGGGGCCCGACGCGGTGGTGGCGCTGCTGCCGGCCGACCATCAGGTGCTCGACCTTCCCGGTTTCCGCCAGGCCATGGCGCTGGCGGCAGACCTGGCGGAAGCCGGCCGGCTGGTGACCTTCGGCATCGTGCCGGACACGCCGGCCACCGGCTACGGCTACATCCAGCGCGGCGAGGACCTGGGCCCTGGCGCCTATACGGTGGCCCGCTTCGTGGAGAAGCCCGATCTTGCCACCGCCGAAGGCTTCCTCGCCGACGGGCGGTTCACCTGGAACGGCGGCATGTTCATCGCCCGGGCCGACCGGCTGCTGGAGGAACTGGGCCGCCATGCCCCCGATGTGCTGGAGGGTGCCCGTGCGGCCCTGGCCGCCGGCCGCGGCGACCTCGACTTCTTCCGCCTCGACGACGACGCCTTCGCCGCCTGCCCCTCGATCTCCTTCGACTATGCGGTAATGGAGAAGACCGACCGGGCGGCGGTGGTGGAAGCGGCCTTCGGCTGGTCGGACGTCGGTGCCTGGTCGGCCCTGTGGGAACTGAGCGCCCATGATGGCGACGGCAACGCGGTGATCGGCGATGTGCTGACCCACAAGACCACGCGTTCCTACATCCGCTCCGACGGCATGCTGACCGCCGTGGTCGGCCTGTCGGACGTCATCGTGGTCACCACGGCAGACGCCATCCTGGTGGCTTCCATGGCCGAAGCCCAGGAGGTGAAGGAGATCGTCGCCGCGCTGAACGCCGCCGGCCGCACCGAAGCGCGCGAGCACACCCGCATCTATCGCCCCTGGGGCTTCTACCAGACGCTGCACGAAGGCGAGCGCTTCAAGGTCAAGCGCATCACCGTGACGCCGGGCCAGCGCCTGTCGCTGCAGCGCCACTACCACCGCGCCGAACACTGGGTGGTGGTGAACGGCACCGCGGTGGTGACGCGCGATGCCGAGGAGATCCTGGTGCGGGAGAACGAAGCGGTCTACCTGCCGCTCGGCTGCGCCCACCGGCTGACCAACCCCGGCAAGGTGCCGCTGAACCTGATCGAGGTGCAGTCCGGCCCCTACCTGGAAGAGGACGACATCGAGCGGCTGCAGGACGACTACGCCCGCGCCTAGGGGGTCTTGTCTTTCGTGAAGTCTGTTCCGGCCCGCTCCCCCACCCGGCCATGCCATCAAATGGTCAATGCCGGCTGGTCCACTCGCCGCCCTGGCTCATGGGGTCGTCAAGCACCGACCCTTGCGGGGAGGGACAACCGATGGCCGCCATCCGCCTCTTTCCTGTCTTGCCGCTGGGGTGGCCGCAGGCGGTGCTGGCCGCCGGGCTTGCCGCACTGTGCCTTGCCGCGCCGGCGCGGGCGCAGGACCCGCATCCCCTGGAAGCGCTGCTGGCCCACATGCCGCCCGCCGAGGTGAGCCACGAGGTCCAGTACATCGATGTGGCCGGGCTGCGCGCCGCCGGTGCCGCCCTGCTGCTGCAGCGGCCCGGCCCGGAGGGGGAGTTCGCCGCCCTGCACCGGGGCTGGGCGTGGCCCTACGGGTTCCAGATGCAGCAATTGGCCACCCTGCTCGACCCCGAGGAGGGGATGCCATCCCGTGTCGGCTTCGCGCTCACCGATATCGGCCAGATGCTGGGCTGGGGCGACCTGCCCGATGTGCCGGTGCTGGTGAGGAGCAGTGCCTTTCCCGCGGCGGCCGGCCGGCTCGCCGCAGTGCTGACGGAGCGGGGGTTCGAAAGCCGCGAGGTCGGCGGCACCACGGTGTTCCACCGCTTTGCCGACGACGCGCTGTCCCTGGTGTCGCGCGACCCGGCCGACCCTTTCGGCGGGCATCTCGGCCGTGCCGCGCGCCTGGCCTTCGTGGCCGACGACATCCTGGCGGTGACCCCGAACTGGCCGTCGATGGATGCGGTGCTGGCGGCCGAGGGGGGCGACGCCGCACTGGATGCCGATCTGGCAGCGCTGATCGACCTGGCCGTCGATCCCGACCAGCCGGGCGACCTGTTGCAGTTCTGGACCAGCGACTATTCCATTCCGCGCACCACGGTCGCCATCCGCGAACTCGGGCCCACGGGAACGCCGGAACAGATCGCCCAGTGGATCGACCGGCACCGCGCGGAGCTGGACGTGCTGGGCCTGCCCCCCTACGGCCGGCTGGCGATCATCGACCGGCAGGACGGGGCCGACATGATCGGCGTGCTGGCCTACACCTTTCCCAACCCGGCGGTGGCGCAGTTCGCCCTTGAGCGGCTTGACCGGATCGTCGAAGTGGCCGAATCGCGGCGGCGCCGGCAGCCCCTGGGCGAGGTGCTGCCCTACCCGCGCGACGGCTTCGTCTATGAAGCCGGGAACGGCCGCGCCATTGCGGTGATGGCCTTCCGCTTTTCCCCGACGCCGGAGGACTGGAGCGAGGCCAATCTCTTTTCCACGCCCGGCCAGCCTTCGCGGCGGCTGTACGACCTGATGATCACCGTCGACGTTCTGCCCCTGATCCTGGACTAGGGTCTGAACCCTGCCTCGGCGCGCCACCGCTTGCGGTAGCCCCGCCGCTTCATAGAATAAATTCCTATGAAGCGGAAAGGGAGCGCACCATGGTCGCCACCGTCACGCCCGTGGAGGGCATCGACGTCTCCGTCTACCAGCAGCGGATCGATTGGGCGCAGGTGGCCCAGGCGGGCATCCGGTTCGCCTTTATCCGGGCGAGCTACAGCAAGTCGACCGACGAGCGGGCCAGGGAGAACTGGCAGGGGGCGGCGGACCACGGCATCCTGCGCGGCGGCTACCACTTCTTCCGATTCGGCCGCAATCCGCTGACCCAGGCCGAAGTGTTCCTCGATGCGCTGGCCGGCGGCGGTGCCACCTACGGCCGCGGCGATCTGCCGCCGGTGCTCGACCTGGAGTGGGACCGCTGGGGTGTCTACCCCGGCACGCCCGATCTCCAGGCCGCCTATGTGCGCGATGTGCGCACCTGGCTGGACACCGTGGCGGCGGCCCTCGGCAAGACGCCGATGCTCTATTCCAACCGGGCCTATTGGTGGGAGATCGGCAACCCCGATGGCCTCAACGGCTTCCCCTTCTGGGTGGCCCATTGGGGAGTGAGCTGGCCCACCAGCATCCCCGAGGCGTGGGACGACTGGCTGTTCTGGCAGTACAGCTCCGGCGGCACGGTGCCGGGGATCACCGGGCTGGTGGACCTCGACCGCTTCCAGGGCGGGGCGGCAGCCCTGGAGGCGATCACCCGGCCCTGAGGGGCATCTTCGATGGATCGGTTCCAGCAGTCGGGCCGGGGGCTTCCCGGCCCAACCCCGCCACCACGCGGACAGACCAAGAACGCTGTTACCCATGTAACCGGTCTAAACTGTTACCCTTCCATCCGGTTGCACAGCCCGGCGCAGACTGAACAAGACATGCTCTAGCCGCCACACCTGCTTCCCGGCGATGGCGCACCCGCTGCCCGGCGACACCCTGCGCCGTTGGTGGGGGTCGGCGGGTCTGGTACGGTCGGCACCTCGCCGTCACCCCCTGCGCGATGCCGGCGAGCGCGCCCTGAAGCCGCACCGATGGGCCTGCCTGTCGGTCCGGCGGAACGAAAGGTGATGCCATGCGTATGCTGTTTGCCCTGCTTGCCGCGCTCACCGTGTTCGCCGCCCCCGCCTCTGCTGAGGATCTGTCCATTGCCGGGCGCTATACCCTGATGGGCACCAACCCCAACGGCAGCCAGTACAGCGGCACGGCGGAGATCGTCGCCGTCGGACCCGGTCAGGTGCAGATCATCCAGACCGTGGGCGGGCAGACCTGGGCGGGCCAGGGGGGCTGGACGGGCGACGACCTGCAGATCGTCTACCCCGATTTCAACGTGATGGCGGTCTACGGCCTCAACCCCGACGGCTCGCTGGAAGGCAACTGGGGCGAGCGCGGCAGCACGGTTCTCCAGGGCTGGGAGCTGATGACGCCGCAATAGCGGCGACCGCCTGCCGGAACCCGATGAAGCATGATGAGATAGGGCTGCGCCGGCCCACTCCCCCACCCGGCCACCCAATATTTGACAATGGCTTGGGCGGCCGGGTGGCGGGGTTGGGCCGGGAAGCCCCCGGCCCGACTGCCGGAACCGAGTGAACAGGAGCAGCGACCCTGCTCAGCCGAACAGCAGGTCGAAGGTGCCCACCAGCACGCCGCCGACGATCACCAGGCCGATGGTGCCGATGGCGATGCCGAGCAGCGCCGTCAGCCCGTCTTCCTCCAAAAGGCCCAGCGCCAGCACGCCGATTCCCACCGCCGGGATGAAGTTGGTGAGCGGCAGCGGGATCAGGATCGCCGCGGCCAGGATGGTGATGATGATGCCGTACACGCGCTCGCCCCGGCTGCCCGTCAGGTAGGTCATGCGGGGCCGGCAGATGCGTTCGACTCGGTTGATGTAGGGCTGGCCGCGCTCCACGAGTCGCAGCAATGTTTCTCGTTGGAAGCGGCGGCGCGCCAGAAATCCGGGCAGCCAGGGATAGCGCCGGCCCAAGGCGAGCTGGATGCCGAACAGGGCCAGCGGCAGCCCCATGATCGAGCCCAGCCCCGGCGGTGCCGGCACGCAGTTGGGCAGCGAGAACAGCAGCAGGATCAGCCCGAAGGCGCGATCGCCGATGGACCGGGTGATCTGGCCAATCGTGATGGTTGTGCCTTCGGCATTGCGCACAGCGCCCAGAAGGACTTCCGATGCCTTCTGCACATGGTGTCCGTCTTCCCTCATGCGTGCGCGACCGCCCGGCCTTTGGGCGAAATCGGCGACTGGTAGAAGGAAGGTGGGAAAAGGCACATGGCGGGAGAGGTCTTACTGCCTGGCTCCCGCCCCTTATAGACAGCACCAATCGTCCTGGCGATTGCCTTGGGGCGGATTCCGCAGGGGAGGGCTTGGCCAAAAGTCGGCCTTGCTCTTGTTCGCTGCCAACAAAGACGGGTACTGTGGCGAGAGTTTGGGGCAGGTTGTCGGGCGAACGAAGAGCCCGGCGCAAGCCGACGCGTTCGGACACGGTGGTGCGTGGAACCGTGGTTGACCCGGCGACGCGCACAGGAGGCCAGTGTGCGCAATCGGGGCGACGACATGGCAGACGATCTCTCCAATCCGACCCCCTCTTCGTCCAACCGCCGCGATGCCCGGCGCCTGCCGGTGCTGTGGAAGGCGCTGCTCTATCAGAAGGGCGAGCTGTTCGACTGTGTGGTGCGCAACATCTCCGCCACCGGTGCCGGCCTGGTGATGGAGATCCAGTCGGAAACCCTGGGCTCCCGGTTGACCCGTGGTGCTGTGGTCACGCTGACGATCCCCCGATTCGGCGATTTCCCCGGCCAGGTGGCCTGGTGCGGCCCCGATCGCATCGGCGTCGCCTTCATGCGCGACCCCGACGAGATTTCCGAATTCCTCGACGACGTGCTGCATGTCGGCGGCAAAGGGGTGCCCGGCGAAACGCCCTAGGCGCGGTGCGGCTCGGGGTGCGCTTGCGGTGCTGCCCAGCGCCCGGCTGCGGCCATTGGGGCTTGCCTCGCCGCCGGACGGGCGATAGGTGAGGCCCCGGTCTTCCTTCAGCTTCAGGTTTCGCCATGGGTTTCACCTGCGGCATCGTCGGGCTGCCCAATGTCGGCAAGTCCACGCTGTTCAACGCACTCACCTCCACCCAGGCGGCGGCTGCGGCCAACTATCCGTTCTGCACCATCGA
>JAGQRL010000296.1 GCA_020425485.1 Rhodospirillaceae bacterium | reverse complement strand
GGCCCATGTGGATGCGCCCCGACGGGTAGGGGAACATCTCCAGCACGTAGTATTTCGGCCGCGCCGCATCCTCAGTGACCCGGAACGACCCCCGGTCGGCCCAGATCTGCTGCCACTTGCGGTCGACGTCCTTGAAGGCGTAGCGGGCCATGGTGCGGGGTCTTCACGTTGCGGATCCGGGCGGCGAACTGCCGGGCGGCGCCGCGACCCCCTGCCGGCTGGCGCCGGAGGGCTGGGCGGACGCCCGCGCGCCCGACCTTAGTTGGTGACGGCGTTCGACGCGATGCGCAGTTGGCGCGCGCGGGTCAGGATCGCGTCTTCGATGGTGGTTGCGGTTTCCGGCGTCACCGCGGCGTCTTCCCAGTTGCCGCGTGCGTCCTGCACCTGGCGGAACACGCCGACGCGCACGCCATCGGCCCGCAATTCGCGGTCCAATATATAGACATTGAGCTTCAGGCGTTCGTTGGGCGTCTCGGCCGGGGTGTACCAGTCGGTGATGATGACGCCACCGAACGGATCGGCCGAGGTGACCGGCATGAACGACACCGTATCCAGCGCTGCCCGCCACAGATAGCTGTTGACGCCGATGCCGGCACCGCCGCCCTCCTCGCCGCCGCCACCGCCGCCGCCCGTGCTGAACAGGGTGATGCCGTTGCCGCCGAAGAGGGAGCCGCCCAGGTCTTGGCCGCGACGGTCATCCGGATAGGTCTGTTCCGCTCCGCTCAGCCCGCCGCACGCAACGACCGCCGAGCAGAGGCATAGCACCGCCGAGGTGCGCGCCATTCGCCAAATCATGCTTTTCCCAAGGGTCTTCCCAGATCGCCCAGGCGCCATATAAGCCGAGGTGCATCTATGGCGCAACAAATCCACTGATCTACCCGCGTCTGCGATGGCGAAGCGCGCATGGGTATGGATAGGCTACTCTGTTGCGGTTTAGTCGCACTCACCCGAAATCGTCGAGCCCGTTCGATTTTGTTGTCGTCGTCGGGAATGGCCTTGATATCATTTGTAGTAGCGAGATAGCTAAGTGCGTGCCTGCGGGATGCACAAGCCCTTTGGGCAAGAGGACTCGCTTTTGGGGACTCAATGGACTTCTGGAGTTTAGCAAAATGATGAAGACGCTTTTGTTGGGCAGCACAGCCCTTTGCGCCGCCGTTGCGCTTTCGACGCCGGCCTCCGCCCAGGTGACGGTAACGGTCGGTGGCTATATGGCCCAGTGGTTCGGCTGGGGGGACAACGATGCGTCAGCCGGTAACCTACAGGACGTGAATACCTTCACCGACGGAGAGATCATTTTCAGCTTCGAAGGCATCACCGACAACGGGCTCACCTTCGGCGGCGAAGTGCAGTTGGAGGACAACGCGAACAGCGCCAGCGGCACCACCGACGTGATCGACGAGTCGTATCTGTTCGTGTCGGGGGACTTCGGACGCGTCCTCATCGGTTCGGAAAACGGTGCCGGCTACTTGATGCAGGTCGCATCGCCGAATGTCGGCCTGCCGATTAACTCCGGCTCTAATACTGCTTTCATCGTCAACACAACGAACAGCAATCTGTTCCTGTCCCCCTTCGGGTCGACCTATATCGAGCCGGCGCTGGATAACGACGCGGAGAAGATCGCCTACTTCACTCCGCGCTTCCAGGGTTTCCAATTCGGCATCTCCTATGCGCCAGAACTGATTCAGGACGACGTGGTGCAACAGACCCGCGTTGGCCGCTACGTCAATGGCCTGTCGATCGGCGCCAACTATGTCGGCGAGTTCGACGGCGTTGAAGTGAGCGTGGCCGGCGGCTTTTACTACGCCGAGCAGGGCGCTGGCTTCGCCAGCGTCACCAATGTCGCGGGAGTCGATACCACCGACGACTTCTATGGGGCATCAGCCGGCATTACAGTGAGCTATCAGGGCTTCGTGGCGGGCTTTAGCTACGCTAATGTCTGGTCCGGTGTGATCAATACCGCCACCGCGACCTCCACCGAAGGCCAGGGCTTCGATGCGGGCATCGCCTACACCACGGGTCCGCTGTCCTTCAGCCTCAACGGCTACTACGGCGAGGAGGAAAACCTCTACACCGTGGCCGACGACGACACCTACCTGGCCCTCCAGGGCAGCGTCCGCTACGAGCTGGGCCAGGGCATCGCGGTGGCCGGCTCGCTTGGCTGGACGGACTTCGACGATGAAGCCGCAGCGGACAACGAGGGTGTTTACGTGACGGGCGGCGTGCTGGTGGAATTCTAGTCCTCCCGTCCGGTGAGTGCGTTCGGCGAGGGGGCGGCTCGGTCCGCCCCCTTTTCGCTTTGGCATAGCTGCCGTAGACATCGGGTGCCCGATTCAGGGTAGCGTACCTCCCGTTCCTGTCTTGTTTCACCGCTTCGCAACACACTTGGATCCTACTGCCGGCAAAGGCTTAGCGACATGTGTTGCCTAATCGCCACATTGCGGCGCAATTGCATCGGGCACGTGCCGTTTGCGTTGACCCCCCCCTTCCTTGGGCCTAGAAGTTGCCAAGCCTAATAGGTCGCGTACCGGCGGAAGCGCTTGCGATTCCACCGGAAAAGGGCGGTCGGGGCTGAGCACTCACCAAGCGGAGCAATTACCAATGACAAAGAATCTGCTTCTGGGCACGACGGCGCTGTGCGCGGCCGCTGCCCTGTCGACGCCGGCTTCGGCTCAGGTCGAAGTCACTGTCGGCGGCTACATGCAGCAGTGGTTTGGCTGGGGCGACAATGATGCCGCCGCTGGCAACTTGCAGGACGTGAATACCTTTACCGAGGGCGAGATCATCTTCTCGTTCCAGGGTGTCACCGACAATGGTCTGACCTTCGGTGGCCAGGTGCAGCTGGAAGACAACGCTAACTCGACCAGCGGCACGACAGACATCATCGACGAGTCTTACCTGTTCGTGTCGGGCGATTTCGGCCGTGTCCTGCTGGGCTCGGAAAACAGTGCAGCATACCTGATGCACATCACTCCGCCGGCGGTTGGCATGGGTCTGAACTCTGGCTCGCAGAACAGATTCATTGCCAACGGAACAGGTTCGTCGCCTTTCCGTACCCCCTTCGGTGCGACGACCATCGAAGCGGCCGGTGACAATGACTCCGAGAAGATTACCTACTTCACGCCGCGCTTCAACGGCGTCCAGCTGGGCATTTCTTATGCGCCGGAACTGATCCAGGACGACGTGGTACAGCAGAGCCGCGTCGGCCAATACGTCAATGGCATTTCCATTGGTGCCAACTATGTCGGCGAGTTCGACGGAGTTGAAGTCTCGCTGTCTGGCGGCTTCGTCTATGCGGAACAGGGTGCTGGCTTCACCACCGTGGCGAATGTGGCCGGGGTGGACACCACCGACGATTTCTATGGTGCAAATGCTGGCATCAGCATCGCCTACATGGGCTTCGAGGCTGGCTTCAGCTACGCCAATGTGTGGTCGGGCAGGATTAGTGGTGCCGGCGCCACGTTGGCGTCGACCGAGGGCCAGGCCTTCCATGGCGGTATCGCCTACACTACTGGGCCACTTTCGCTGGGCTTGGGTGCCTTGTACGGAACGTCCGAAGGCCTACTTAACGACTCTGATAACGACGAGCACCTGAACGTCCAAGGTGGTGTCCAGTACGAGCTGGGCCAGGGCATCTCAGTCGCCGGAATCGTCGGCTGGAATGAGTTTGACGACGAAGGCACGACAGCTGATAACGAAGGTGTTTACGTGGCCGGCGGTGTGCTGGTCAGCTTTTGATTTAGCTTTCGTCTGAGAGACTTCGGGAAGGGTGGCCTCTTGGCCGCCCTTTCTGTTTGGTGCTAAAGTCGCCTTTCAGGCGGCCTAACCTTCGGTCCTATGGGCGAATACAGCCGCCAATGCCACCTGCCTAGAAACACCACTGCGACGTTTGATCAATGCCCATTGTCTGGCTCGCCTCCTATCCCAAGTCCGGCAACACTTGGGTGCGCAGTTTCATTGCCAATTACCTGATGGGCACGGACAGGCCTGTGCACATCAACGACATCACGCACTTCACGTTCGGCGAGCACCAGGCCGAATACTACGAACACCTGTCCGGCAAAGCGTTCGACACGCTGACGGACGATGACATCAACAGGCTGCGTCCGGCGGTGCAGCGGTACATCGACCGCCAGCGCAAAGAGGCGGTGTTCGTCAAGACACACAGCGCCGTGACCGAGTTGGACGGGGTGCCGACCATCCTCGGCGAGGTCACTATCGGGGCGCTTTACATTATCCGCAATCCGCTGGATGTCTGCGTGTCCTACGCCCACCATATGGGGGTGGACTACGACACGGCGGTCGTCGCCCTCGGCAGCCCGGAGACTCAGTTGGCCACCCATGGGCGCTTCGCCTTCCAGGTGCTGGGCGGCTGGTCTGACCATGTGGTTAGCTGGGTCGACCAGAAGAAAGCGCTGATGGGCATCACTCGCTACGAGGACCTCTCGCGCAGGCCGGAAGAAGCCTTCACCAAAGTGGTGCGCGCGCTCAAGATGCCGGTTGACAAGGCGCGCCTGCGCCAGGCGATCAAGAACGCGAACTTCAAGACGCTGCGCTCCATGGAGAATAAATCCGGCTTCATCGAAGCGTCGAAGAAGGCCGAGCGCTTCTTCCGCAAGGGAAAGGTGGGCGACTGGCGCACTGAATTGAACGCCGACCAGATCGCCAGGATCGTTGCCGACCACCGAACGATGATGTGCCGCTTCGGCTATCTCGACAGCAAAGGTACGCCGGTGGACGGCGGCCCGGCGAAGGACGTGCTCTAATCGCCATCCTAAGGAGGGGCAATGCCCATCGTCTGGCTCGCCTCTTACCCAAAATCCGGCAACACCTGGATGCGCGGTTTCCTGGCCAACTACCTGAGCGGCTCGGGCAAGCCGGTGCACATCAACGATCTCGCTCGCTTCAGCTTCGGTGAGCACAAGGCCGAGTATTTCGAGCGACTGGCGGGCCGTCCGTTTGATGAGCTCGATGCCGGCACCATCAACGCGTTGCGCCCTAAGGTACAGCGGTATATCGCCAGCCAAGACCAGAACACCATCTTTGTGAAGACGCACAGCGCAGTGGTGGAGCTGGCAGGTGTTCCCACCATCGCCGCAGATGTCACGGCGGGGGCACTCTACATCGTCCGCAACCCGCTCGATGTCGCTGTATCATATGCCCACCACATGGGTATCACCTACGACAAGGCGGTGGAGGAACTGGCCAGATCCACCACACAGCTTGCCACCACCAGGCACTATGCCTTCCAGCTTCTGGGTAGCTGGTCGAACCACGTGACGAGCTGGATCGCCCAGAAGGCAGTGCTGTTTGGCGTCGTTCGGTATGAGGACATGGCGCGCCGCCCGGAGGACACCTTCGGCAAGGTGGTGCGCGCGCTGAAAACGCCAGTGGACAAGGCGCGCCTGCGCCAGGCGGTGAAGAACACCGCCTTCGGCACCCTGCGCGCCATGGAGGAAGACAGCGGCTTCATCGAAGCCTCGC
>JAGQRL010000295.1 GCA_020425485.1 Rhodospirillaceae bacterium | reverse complement strand
CATGGCCACTGGCTGATCCCCCAGGTACTGGGGGTGGACTATCTCGCCAAGCCGCCGTTGCTGCCCTGGGCGATCGCCCTGATGGGTGCTCTCACCGGCGATATCGGCGTGTGGGCGGTGCGGGCACTGCCGCTCATCGCCACCCTGGCCATGGCGGCGGCCGCCTACGGCCTGGCCCGCCGCTATGCCGGCCCCGTTGTCGCCCTGCTGGCGGGGGCCGCCTGCCTCACCATGCCGACGATCCTGGAAAAGGGCGCGGTGGGGGAGACGGATACCACGGTTACCGCCTGCGTGTTCCTGGCCTATGCGGTGTGGATCCGCGCCACGGAAGCCGGGCGGGTGCGCCTCGGTGCGATGCTGGTGGCCGCCCTGCTGCTGGCCGTTGCCGGCCTCACCAAGGGGCCGATCCCGCTCGGCTTCTTCGCGCTGGGGGCCGGCCTGCTGGCGGTGTGGCAGCGGCGCTGGGGCGACCTGCCGCGCCTGGTGGCGGTGCTCGCCCTCGGCCTGGTGCCGCTGGGCGCCTGGGCCTTGGCGGTGTTCGATCCCGGCACCACGGGGCTGTGGCGGTCTGAAATGCGGCTGTCGTCCACGCCCTACGGCACCTGGGACTATCTGTGGGGCCGCGGCCAGTACCTGGGCGACCTGACGGCGGTGTACATGCCCTGGGTGATCGCCGCCGGCCTGGCGCTGTGGCAGGCCAGGCGGTGGGATGGGCCGAAGCGGCGCCTGGTGCTGGCGCTGGCGCTCTATGCCCTGCCCTTCGGCACCCTGGTGGCCCTGTCGCCCGCCGCAGCACCCCGCTACGCCATGCCGGCGGTGCCCGCGGTGGCGGTGGTGGCGGCCCTCGGCATCGCCGGGCTGTGGGGCCATCGCCTGATGCGCATCGCCGCCGTCGCCTCCGTGGTCATCCTCACCGGCCTGCAGCTCAGCGCCACCAGCGGCCTCATCCCCTTCCGCACGGAGCTGTTCACCTACGGCCCGCTGGCCGGCGACGCCATCGCCGCACGCATCGGCGACGATGCCGCCCCCGTGGTGGTGCTGGGCGATACGCTCGATTTCAACGTGCTCTACCATGTCGGCCGGCCGATCACCCGGGTGGTGGCCGACGATGCCGACAGCCTGCCGGTGCCGTCCTGGGTGCTCACCACCCCGCAGGTCACCGGTGCGCTGGACCCGGCGATGGCCGACCGCCTCGGCCCGCTGCAACTCACCGTGCACGGGCGGCGCGGCGCACCGATCCAGCTCTACCGGCTCGATGGGGCCGGCAGTTGACAGGGCGCAGGGCGAGGGCCATATGAGATCCCGCTCAGAATGAAAATGAAAATCATTATCAGGAGAGAGAGGCCATGCCATCCGCGTCGATCCCCCGCCTTGCCCGCGCCGCTGCCGTTGCCGTCGCCCTGGCGGGCCTGGCCGGGCCCGCGCTCGCCCAGGGCGTGGTCAACGTCTACTCGTCGCGCCACTACGACACCGACCTGGCGCTCTACGACAACTTCACCGACCAGACGGGGATCACCGTCAACATCATCGAAGGCAGCGGTGACGAGCTGATCGAACGCATCCTGGCGGAAGGTGCCAACAGCCCCGCCGACATCCTGATGACGGTGGATGCCGGGCGGCTGTGGCGGGCGGAGGAAGCCGGCCTGTTCCAGCCGGTGGACAGCGAGATCCTGAACGCGCGCGTGCCGGAGCATCTGCGCCACCCCGACGGGCTGTGGTACGGCCTGTCGAAGCGCGCGCGGGTGATCTACTACAACGTCGCCGACGGCGCGCCGGAGGGCCTGGACACCTATGAGGACCTGGCCGATCCGGCCTATGCCGACATGGTGTGCATCCGCAGCTCGTCCAACATCTACAACCAGTCCCTGCTCGCCTCCATCATCGCCGCCGATGGCGAAGAGGCGGCGGAAGCCTGGGCGGCCGGCGTGGTGAACAACTTCGCGCGCCCGCCGGAAGGAACCGATACCTCGCAGATCCGCGCCGTCGCCGCCGGCGAATGCCAGATCGCCGTGGCCAACACCTACTATCTCGGCCGCCTGCTGGCGTCCGACGACCCAGCCGACCGCGAGGTGGGCGAACAGATCGGCGTGATCTTCCCCAACCAGGATGGCCGCGGCACCCATGTGAACATCAGCGGCGCCGGCGTGGTGACCACCGCCCCCCACCGCGACAACGCCATCGCCTTCCTGGAGTACCTGACCAGCGAAAGCGCCCAGCGGCTGTTCGCCGAGGGCAACAACGAATACCCGGTGGTGGCGGACATGCCGGTGAGCGGCCCCATCGCCCGCTTCGGCACGTTTGTGGAAGACACCGTCAACGCCTCTGTGCTGGGCGAGAGCAACCCGCTGGCGGTGCAGATCTTCGACCGCGTGGGCTGGCAGTAACCCCGTTAGACCCGCTGCCGCGCCGCCGCCGCTTCCACCGGGCGCGGCCGCGGCACCGGGGAGGCCGGATCGTCACGCAGGATGGCGTAGGACACGTGGTCCCGCCAGGCGCCGTTGATCTTCAGGGCACCTCGCACCCGGCCTTCCTCCTCGAACCCCAGGTGTTCCAGCAGGCGCCGGCTCGGCCGGTTGTCGGGGATGCAGATGGCATCGACCCGGTGCAGCTTCAGCCCGCTGAAGGCGAAGCCGACGATCGCGCACACCGCCTCGGTCATGTAGCCCTGGCAGGCGTGTTCGGCACCGATCCAGTAGCCCACCGTGCCGGCCTGGGTGACCCCGCGGCGCACATTGCTGAGGCTGACGCCGCCGAGCAGCCGGTTGTCGGCCAGGTCGAAGATGAAGAACGGGTAGCCGCGGTCCTGCTCGATCTCCAGGTATTGCCGGCGCAGCCGCCGCCTGAACGCGTTGCGCTCCAGCGCATCGGGCGGCCAGGTGGGTTCCCACGGCGTCAGGAAGGCGCGGCTGGCGTCGCGCAGTTCCGCCCAGGCCCGCCAGTCGCTCAGCAGCGGATAGCGCAGATACACCCGGTCGGCGACCAGGCGCGGGCGGGGATGCGAGCGGAACCCGAACACGGTGTGTCCGCGCTGCCGCTGGGCGCTAGGCCGCCAGCGCGGCGAGCGGCCCCAGCGCATCGAGCCCGCTGCCGGGGCCGATGGCCGAAATCGCCGCCTTTTGCGCCGTGATGGTGCGGGCGATGCGGGCCACATCGTCCTCTGTCACCGCCTCGATGCGTTCCACCAGATGGGTGTGGGGCACCGGTTCGCCGAACATCAGCGTGGTGGCCGCCAGATGCTCCGCCCGTGCGGACATGGATTCCAGCCCGAACAGCATCTGGGCGCGCAGCTGCGCCTTGGCGCGCGCCACCTCCAAGGGCTCGATGGTGTCGGCCAGCCGGCCGATCTCGTCCACCAGCACGTGCGCCAGTTCGCCCGCCATCTCCGCCCCGGTGCCGACATAGAGGCCGAGGATGCCGGTATCGGTGAACACGTTGGCGAAGGTGTAGATGGAATAGGC
>JAGQRL010000294.1:8266-9401 GCA_020425485.1 Rhodospirillaceae bacterium | reverse complement strand
ACCCGCCGATCATCCACCCGATGCGCACCGCGCCGGCCGCGAGGAAGATATGGCTCGATCCGCGCCCATTCCTCATCGCTCAACCAGAAAAGCGTCCTGCCCATCCAAGCCTCCCACCGTTTGGAAGCTTGAATCACACCCACGCCTCAACTGGAATCCCCAATTGAGTACGGACCCTAGTCCACACGGCGGAACGTCGCCGTGGCGTGCCAATCGGGATGATGGGCGTTGTCGTACACAGCGGCCAGCGTGTCGCTGTCCGTATGCCGAAACGTGGCAGCGATACCAGGATTGAACCGGACGACAAGCTGGCCGTCCTCAAACTCGCCCGAGTAGCGGTCCCATTCCGAGTTGCGGATGACCGCGTTGGTTCCCACAGAATAGATCACTTCAGCAGACGGCGGTTCGACGACCTCGACCACGAGGTAGCTGTCGAGCGAATCGCCCCACCGACCCCGCCAAGTTCCGCTGTAGGCCGCAAATTCCGGTGCCACGTCTTCGGCGGGCGGGATGATCGCCACGTTGTCGGGAAGCGGAGCAGCTTGGGAACCGGGACCGGTTGTCTGACAGCCTCCAGCCACCACAACACTGAGCCCGCATAGCAAGATCAAATATGCCACACGCATCAGGGCATTTCCTTCTCATATTGAAGATTGAATATCCTTCATCTTACCAATTAATTGGCTGTGATGACTGATCACACAAATCTATAGAGAAGCACCCAAGCATAAAAGACACCTTTTTTGCGCATTCGCTCGGCACTCCGGGCAGCGGCTCTGGGCGGCAACGCCCGCCACCCATTTCGGTCCATCTAAGAGAGATATGGCGAGGGCTTGCGCCGGGCCGGCGGAGGCGGGAGGGTCGCGGCGTGCCTTCCCACTGTCCCGGACCCTCGCCATGCCCTTTGAGGTCGAGCCGCTTGCCATTCCCGACGTCAAGCTGATCCGTCCCGTCAAGCACGGCGACCACCGCGGCTATTTTTCCGAAACCTACAGCCGCCGCACCCTGGCCGAGGCCGGCATCGAGCTGGACTTCGTGCAGGACAACCAGGCGTTCTCCGCCGAGGTGGGCACGGTGCGCGGCCTGCATTTCCAGGTGTCGCCCTTCGCCCAGGCCAAGCTGGTGCGGGTGCTGC
>JAGQRL010000294.1:187-8186 GCA_020425485.1 Rhodospirillaceae bacterium | reverse complement strand
AACTGGACGCAGATCCTGGTGCCGGTGGGGTTCGCCCACGGCCTGGCGACCATCGAGCCCGATACGGAGGTGTTCTATAAGGTGAGCGCGCTGTATGCGCCGGACCACGATATGGGCGTGCTGTGGAACGACCCCGCACTCGGGATCGACTGGCCGGTGGACGCGGCTTCAGCAATCCTCTCGGCCAAGGACAAGGTGCAGCCGAAGCTGGCCGACCTGCCGGCCTGGTTCTAGTCGGTTCCGGCCGACGCCCCCACCCGGCGGACCCTAGCGCCGCAGGCCGCGGCCTTCCTGGTCGGCCCAGCCGATCAGCCGCCGTGTGATGAAGCGGTAGGGCTTCTGGTAGATCACCATCCAGATGTGCGCGAACGGCGTCTTCTTCTCCACCACCGCGCGTTCCTTGGCGGTGAGGTGCTGCGGGCAGTTCTTGCGCTTGTGCTTCAGCAGGTGGCGCAGATCCTCCCGCGCCATGGTGCGGAAGATGAAGCCGCGGCGGTTGCGGCAGCGGGAAAGTTGGAAATCGATGATCACCGGCTCGCCCGCCTCGGTCACCACCCAGTTGCCGCGCTTGGCCAGATCGTTGTGGGCGACGCCGCGGCGGTGGATGCGGTGCAGCAGGGCGAGCGCCTTGGGATAGAAGGCCGGATCGGTCACCGGCTGGTCCATCAGCGTCTTGCCCGGCAGGTAGCTGCGTTCCAGCACGCCGCCCTGCCAGGAAATCAGGGCCGGCACGCCCTCCAGCCCGGCCAGCCGGCGCAGCGCCTTGGCTTCCCGGTGGGCGAAGAACCAGGCCAGCGGCCGCGTCGGCCACGGCGCTTCGCGGGGCAGCCGCCGGGTGATCGGCGCGCCGTCGCCATGGCGGCCGTATTCGATGCGGCCGAACAGATCGCGCTTCAGAACCGCGATCACCTCCCAATCGGACTCGCTGGGTCGCTCACCAGCCATGGGCTGCTCCAGTGCAGCGGGGCATCAGTGGGGATGGCCACCGACCCTGCCCGTTCGCGCTGGACAGGCGGAAGCATGGAGCGGGTGAAGGGAATCGAACCCTCGACACGTAGCTTGGGAAGCTACTGCTCTACCACTGAGCTACACCCGCGCGCGGCCGGCAAACATGCACCCGGCGCCCCGCCCTGTCCAGTGGCTGCCCCGGGGCGCATGACAACCCCGTGAGGGCCGGCCATGGACGTTGTCCCGCCGCCTCCGGCACGATACCTCAGGGGCGTCGCGCCACCCCGCCCGCCACTGGTTGGCACCGGGTTATCGCCGGGGCCATCGCTGGGGGCCATCGCCGGGCCCCCCCTGGAAGGAGACCAGCCATGGGCCTGCCTCTCCGCATCCTTGCCCGGCTGCTGGCCGGCGCTCTCGCCCTCTCCGTCTGCTCCGTCGCCGGCCTCGCCCAGCAGGCGGACGGGCCGGTCGCCGGGCCGGAAGATCCGCGCTGGCAGGCCGTGCTGGACGAAGCCCGCGGCCAGACCGTCTATTTCAACGGCTGGGGCGGGTCGGACCGCATCAACGACTATGTCGCCTGGGCGGCCGGCCGCGTGGCCGACCTCTACGGCATCGAGGTGGTGCATGTGCGGGTGGGCGATGCGGCGGAGGTGGTGTCCCGCGTGCTTGCCGAACGCACCGCCGGGCGCGCCGAGGGCGGGTCGGTCGACCTGGTGTGGATCAACGGCGAGAACTTTGCGGCGATGAAGGAAAACGGGCTGCTGGGTGCCCCCTTCACCGATCTGCTGCCGAACTTCCGCTTCGTTGACACCGCAGCGCGCCCCACCACGGTGGTGGATTTCGGCGTGCCCACCGATGGGCTGGAAAGCCCCTGGGGCATGGCCCAGCTCGTCTTCCTCTACGACACCGCCCGCACGCCGGACCCGCCGCGCTCCATCCCCGCCCTGCTGGACTGGGCGGCAGCGCATCCCGGCCGCTTTGCCTACCCCCAGCCGCCGGACTTCCACGGCTCCACCTTCTTAAAGCAGGCGCTGATCGCCCTGGTGGACGATCCCGCCGTGCTGCAGCACCCGGTGGAGGAGGCCGATTTCGCCGCCGTCACCGCCCCCTTGTGGGCCTATCTGGATGCGCTGCACCCCAATCTGTGGCGCGGCGGTACTGCGTTCCCCCAGGCGGGACCGCAGCTCATCGGCCTGCTCGACGATGGGGAGATCGACATCGCCTTCAACTTCAACCCGTCGGAAGCCAGTGCTGCCATCGCCAACGGCCAGCTTCCCGACACCGTGCGCACCTACGTGCTGGAGGGCGGCACCATCGCCAACACGCATTTCCTGGCGATCCCCTTCAACGCCAGTGCCAGGGCCGGCGCCATGGTGTTCGCCGATTTCCTGCTGTCGCCGGAAGCCCAGCTCCGCAAGATGGACCCGGAGATCTGGGGCGATCCGACGGTGCTGGCCTATGACCGCCTGCCGGAAGACTGGCGCGCGCGCTTCGAAGCCCTGCCGCTGGGGATCGCCACCCTGTCGGCCGACGAGTTGGGCACCCCGTTGATGGAACCGCACCCGTCGTGGATGACCGCACTCGAAGCCGAATGGCAACGCCGCTACGGGAGCTGACGCCCGACACGACGACCGCACCGCCGGCCCGCCGCGGCTGGCTGGCGGTCGTCCCCTGGGCCACGCTGGCGGTGTTCCTCGGCCCGGTGGTGCTGGGGCTGATCGGCACCGTGCTGCCGGCCTTCGGCTACCTGCCCGCACTCGGGGGAAACGGCCTCTCGCTCGATGCCTGGGAGCGGCTGGCCGCCACACCGGGCCTCGCCGGCTCGCTGCGCCTGTCGGCGGTCAGCGGGCTTGCCGCCACCGCCCTGTCGCTCATCATCGCGCTTGGTGTGCTGGCGGCCGGCCACGGCACCCGGCCGTTCGCCTGGGTGGAACGCCTGCTGGCGCCGCTGCTGGCGATCCCCCATGCCGCCATGGCGCTGGGGCTGGCCTTCCTGCTGGCGGCCAGCGGCTGGGGCGTGCGCCTGCTGCACGGGCTGGGCGGCCTGGCCGGGCTTGAGGTGTTCGCCAGCCCGCCGCTCTACGCCCCGCTGCAGGACGCCGACGGCATCGCGCTGATCCTCGGGCTGGTGGTGAAGGAAACCCCCTTCCTGGTGCTGATGGGGCTGGCCGGGCTGGGCCAGGTGGATGCCGCCCGCTTGCTCGCCGCCGCCCGCGCGCTCGGCTACGGCCGCATCGCCGCCTGGGCCAAGGTGGTGCTGCCGCAGCTCTACCCGCTGATCCGCCTGCCGCTCTATGCGGTGCTCGCCTTCTCCGTCTCGGTGGTCGATGTGGCGCTGATCCTGGGGCCGGGCACGCCGCCGCCGCTGGCGGTGCAGATCCTGCGCTGGTTCAACGACCCCGACCTGTCGCTGCGCTTCGTCGCCTCGGCCGGGGCCTGCCTGCAATTGGCGCTGGTGGTCGCGCTGGTGGGGCTGTGGCGGCTGGCCGAACTGGCCGTGGCCCGGCTGTCGCACCCCTGGCTGACCAACGGCCGCCGCGGCACTGCTGGCCCCCTCGCCGGCCCCCTCATCGGCCCCCTCATCGGCTCCTGGGCGCGGGCCGCCGGGGTGGTCGGCTGGGCGGCGGTGGCCGGCACCAGTGCCGCCGCCATGCTGGCGGTGGCCATCTGGTCGGTGGCCTGGCGCTGGCGCTTCCCCGACCTGTTGCCGAGTGCGGTGACGCTGGACACCTGGGCGCGCGGCCTCGCCCTGCTGGCCGAGCCCCTCGCCATAACCGTCCTGGTGGCGGCGCTGGCCAGCGCCGTCGCCGTGGCACTGACGCTGGGCTGCCTGGAATACGAGGACCGCGCCGGCATCCGCCCCTCCACCCGGGCGCTGTGGCTGCTCTACACGCCGCTGCTGGTGCCGCAGATCGCCTTTCTCTTCGGCATCCAGGTGCTGCTGGTGCTGCTGCGCCTGGACGGCACGCTGGCGGCCCTGGTGTGGAGCCACCTGCTGTTCGTGCTGCCCTATGTGTTCCTCACGCTGGCCGACCCCTGGCGGGCGCTCGACCGGCGCTATGCGCGCGCAGCCCTGTGCCTGGGGGCGCGCCCGCGGGCGGTGTTCTGGCGCATCAAGCTGCCGATGCTGCTGCGCCCCATCCTGTTCGCCGCGGCGGTGGGGGTGGCCGTCAGCGTCGCCCAGTATCTGCCCACCCTGTTCGCCGGGGCCGGCCGCTACGCCACCTTGACCACCGAGGCGGTGGGCCAGGCCAGCGGGGCCGACCGCCGCACCATCGGGGTGACGGCGGTGGCCCAGATGGCGGTCCCCCTGCTCGGCTTCGCCCTGGCCCTGGCCATTCCGGCACTGGCCTTCCGCCGCCGCCGGGGGGTGGCATGAGCCCGGCCGCCGCCCTGGTGCTGGAGGGTGTGTCGGTGCTCGTCGGCCGGCGGCGGCTGTTCCAGCCGCTCGACCTGACCGTGACCGCTGGTCGCATCACCACCATCATGGGACCGAGCGGATCGGGCAAATCCAGCCTGCTGGCGCTGATCTGCGGCACGTTGGCCGGGCCGCTGGAACCGCAAGGCCGGGTGCTGCTGGATGGCGAACCCATCGGCCATTTGCCGCCGGAGCGCCGCGGCGTCGGCATTCTGTTCCAGGACGACCTGCTGTTCCCGCATCTCAGCGTCGGCGAGAACCTGCTGTTCGGCATGCCGCGGCGGCCGGCTGGCGCAACCGGCGGTCGTGCGGCCCGCCGCCAGCGGGCCCGCGACGCCTTGGCCGAGGCCGATCTGGACGGATTCTTCGAGCGCGACCCGGCGACCCTGTCCGGCGGTCAGCGGGCGCGCGTCGCCGTCTTGCGCACGTTACTGGCGGAACCGCGCGCGCTCTTGCTGGACGAGCCGTTTTCCAAATTGGACGTGGAACTTCGCAGCCGATTCCGTCGTTTTGTCTTCGATCATGCCCAGAATCACCGCCTGCCGACTTTGCTGGTCACCCATGACGGAACCGATGCCGACTCGGCCGGCGGGCCGACAGTGACGCTCGCCTGCCCCGAAACAAATGAGGAACCGTGACTTGCGATGCCCTAATCCGTCGAAAATGCAGGATTTCCTCGCTACGCGAGATATTCATTGTCGGCGATTTTCTGCTATACACCGAGCGGAGGCTCGCATGTCCGGTGCCCCCTCGCGCCATGCAATCTGCCGGCTTAGGTCGGTGGACTCTTGGCGGGTGACGGGTTTAAGGCTAAAGCTGTTCCGAGTTCGGATGTGTACCGGGCCACATCAAGCGATCTGATCGCCATTCCGAGGGGACTTAGAGGGGTATATCGAAATGCGACTCACCCGTTACCTGACAATGTTCGCAGGGGCCACCCTGCTTGCCGGATGTATCGGCCAGGACGTCGAGCTGCTGAACAACACGGAAGCGGTCGGCAGCCCGTTCACCCAACAGCTCGCCTCCGAGTATCGCGACCTCGCGAACTTCGAAGCGTTCGAGATGGAAGACTGGCGTGACGCCGAGTTCTTCGCCCGCAAGGGCCTCGCCGCTGCCGCCGGTGAGAATGTCGAGCCGTCGGTTCTCGCCGACTGGTCGCTTCCCGAAGACACCCTGCCGGAGCTGACGGACGCCCGTGCGCGTCTGGTCGCGGCCCTGAACGGTGGCGCCCGCGAGGGCTTCCCGGTCGAGGCGGCGGTTGCCCAGGCCAAGTTCGACTGCTGGGTCGAGCAGCAGGAAGAGAACATCCAGCCCGATCACATCGCGGCCTGCCGTGATGCCTTCTATGCCGCCATGGCGATCATCGAAGGCCCGCGCCCGGTTGCCGGTGAGGCGTACTTCGTGTTCTTCGACTTCGACCGCACCAACATCACGCCGGAAGCGCAGACCGTGCTGAACCAGGTGCTGAGCGACTGGGCGGCCGAAGGCAACCCGTCGATCATGGTCGTCGGCCACACCGACCGTTCGGGTAGTGCGGCTTACAACCTCGGCCTGTCGCAGCGCCGCGCCGCTTCGGTGAGTGCAGCCCTGCAGGGCGGCGGCGTGCCGGCCGGCGCGATCGTCACCGACGCTCTTGGCGAAAGCCAGCCGCTGGTGCCGACGCCCGATGGCGTGCGCGAGCCGTCCAACCGTCGTGCGGAGATCACCTTCCAGTAATCTCCAACTGGACGTGAGTTTGCGGGCCTAGCCCGCGCGGAAGGGGCCGGACGGACAACCGTCCGGCCCTTTTTCGTTGTCGCTGCCCCCCGGATGCCCGGTCGCGGCCTCGCTGCGATCCCGGGTGCCCGTCCGTCCCTGCCCCAGCTTTGCTGCGGCGGGCCGGCACACGGCGGGGGCGCGCCGGTTCCGACAAGATCTGCAAAGATCGCGATGGCACCGGAGCGCACTTTTTCCGATGAAGCCGCTTGTCCCCCGGCGCTCGGCGCCTAAGTGGCATCGTTGCCCTGTGTCCCGTCCGCGCCGCCACAGCGATGGGGGCCGGGGGAAGCCTTGGGAGAGCCGGCGGAATGGAGTACAGCTGCACGACCCGGTCGATCCGCGTATCGGTGGAACCGGCCTTCCTGGAGGAGCAATCCTCGCCAGCGGAAAACCACTATGTCTGGGCGTACTTCGTACGTGTGGAAAACCACGGTACGCAGGCCGTACGCCTGCTCAGCCGGTACTGGCACATCACCGATGCCGCCGGCCGGGTCTCGGAAGTACGGGGGCCGGGCGTGGTCGGCGAACAGCCGCTGATCGAGCCGGGGGAAGCCTTCGAGTACACCTCGGGCTGCCCGCTCAACGCGCCGTCCGGGGTGATGCACGGGAACTACACCATGGAAACGCCGGGCGGCGACCGCTTCTCCGTCACCGTGCCCGCCTTCTCGCTGGACAGCCCCCACCAGATCTGCCGGCCGCATTGACAGGGGACGCGTTTCCGCCGCTGGCGAACCCGGCTCCAGCCCGCCCCTACACGTGGCCGCAGGCCATTTCCACCGCAGCGGAAATGCTTTAGACCAGAGGCGTCTTGCGCGGCGCCGGCTTCGGCCCGCACGCGAACCGGATACACGCCAACGGTGGCGCCTGTTTTGACTGCCGCGGTCCGCTCGTGTTCGACCTTCGCCCCGTCCTCTTCGTAATCGGGATCCTGCTGACGGTGCTGGGCACCGCCATGCTGATCCCGGCCATGGTGGACCTGGCGATGGGCAGCCCGGACTGGCAGATCTTCGCCGCCAGTTTCGCCGTGACCATCTTCGTCGGCGTGGCGCTGGCGATCTCCGCCCGCAGCGGCGCCCGCACGCTGGATACCCGCCAGGCCTTCGTGCTCACCACCGCCGCCTGGGTGGTCATGGCGGCCTTCGGGGCGCTGCCCATGGTGTTTTCCGAACTGGACCTGGGCTACACCGACGCCTTCTTCGAAGCCATGTCGGGCATCACCACCACCGGCTCCACGGTGATCATCGGGCTCGACTTTGCACCCCCCGGCATCCTGCTGTGGCGCGCCCTGCTGCAATGGCTGGGCGGGGTCGGCATCATCGTCATGGCGCTGTCGGTGCTGCCCATGCTGCGGGTCGGCGGCATGCAGCTCTTCCGCATGGAAGGCTCCGAAGCCTCGGAAAAGGCGCTGCCCCGCGCCACCCAGATCGCCGCGGCCATCACGCTGATCTACCTGGCACTGACCATCCTGTGCACGGTCGCCTATGTGCTGGTGGGGATGACGTGGTTCGAGGCGGTGGCCCATTCCATGACCACCATCGCCACCGGCGGCTTTTCCACCGCCGACCAGTCCATCGGCCAATACCAGAGCCTGGGCGTGGATGTGGTGGCCACCATCTTCATGATCCTCGGCAGCCTGCCCTTCCTGCTCTACCTGCGCATGGTGCGCAGCCTCGGCAATCCGGGGCCGCTGGTGAAGGACCGGCAGGTGCAGTGGTTCCTCGCCATCCTGACGCTGGCGATCGCCACGATGACGCTCTACCTGCTCAGCCAGCACCCGGAACTGAGCTTCGGGGATGCGCTGCAGCTCACCACCTTCAACGTCACCTCGGTGATGACCGGCACCGGCTATGCGTCGGCCGACTATGGCCAGTGGGG